>NZ_CM001792.1:3637252-3830681 GCF_000340475.1 Oceanobacillus kimchii X50 | reverse complement strand
TTAACACATCTAATTGTTGATGTCAACAACTTATTTAACTTTTTTACTCAAGTTCATTTCGATGTGCTTTGCTGATGCGCTTTGTTAACGCAACGATATTTAATTTATCATGATTCCAAAACGAAATCAAGCACTTTTTAAAAGAAATTATGGATTGATTAATATTTCTATAATTTAGGCTATTCCGCCATAACAAATACATACTTATATATTCCCAATATAATCCTATTTTAAACAAGAAAAACCCTTATCATAACAACGTTTTGATAAAGGTTTTTACACTTCCGAGTTATTTTGTGCGCATTTGTGGGAAAAGTAATACGTCACGAATAGATGGAGAGTTCGTTAATAACATCACCAAACGGTCGACACCTATACCAAGTCCCCCAGTTGGTGGCATACCATATTCAAGTGCTTCCAAGAAGTCCTCATCCATATAATGCGCTTCATCGTTTCCTTCAGCTCTTTCTTTTACTTGAGCCTCAAAACGAGCACGTTGATCAATTGGATCATTTAATTCACTAAATGCGTTCGCATGTTCTCTCCCGACAATGAACAACTCAAAACGATCGGTGAATCGCTCGTCTTCTTTATTCTTCTTTGCTAGTGGAGAAATTTCCACTGGATGTCCGTGTATAAATGTCGGTTGAAGAAGAGTCTCTTCTACCTTTTGTTCAAAAAATTCATTTACAACATGACCATAACTCATTGAATCAGTTACTTGTACACCGTGCTCTTTAGCAAGTGCACGTGCTTCCTCATCTGATATCTCTTTCCAAAAATCCACACCTGTAACATCTTTAACAGCATCTACCATATGCAATCTTGTCCATTTTGGCTCTAAATTAATTTCGTTTTCACCGTAAGTAATAGTTGTGGAACCATGGACATCTTTTGCGATGTGAGCTACAAGATTCTCTGTAAGTTCCATAATATCCTGATAATCAGCATACGCTTCATATAGCTCAATCATAGTGAACTCTGGATTATGTCTTGTAGACACACCTTCATTACGGAATACACGTCCTATTTCATAGACTTTCTCCAGACCACCAACCATTAATCGTTTTAAATGTAATTCAATAGCTATTCGCATGTATAGTTCAATATCTAAAGCATTATGATGTGTAATAAATGGACGGGCAGAAGCTCCACCAGGGATGCTATGCATCATAGGAGTTTCAACTTCTAAAAATCCTTGTCCGTTTAAATACTCTCTCATCGATTGAATGATCTTACTACGAAATACAAAAGTTTCTCTGCTATCTGGATTTGTAATTAGGTCAAGATAACGTTGACGATAACGCTGTTCGATATCCTTCAATCCATGATATTTTTCTGGTAAAGGTCTTAAAGATTTCGTTAATAATTGAAATTGTTTTGCCTTAACAGAAATTTCTCCTACCTTTGTTTTAAACATAACACCGGTTACGCCAACAATATCCCCTAAATCTGTAGACTTAAATACTTCATAAGCATCGTCACCAATCATATCTTTACGCACATATAATTGAATTTGGCCACTTAAATCTTGAATATGAGCAAATCCAGCTTTTCCTTTTCCACGCTTTGTCATTAACCGTCCAGCAATGGTAACTTCATCTGTAATTTCCTCTAACTCTTCTTTTGAATAAGGATTATACTTATCAATAAGACCGGTTGCCAGGTGGCTTCGTTCAAATTTGCCCCCAAATGGGTCCAACCCTTTTTCCAAGTGCTCCGTTAATTTATCTCTTCGCACCTGCATATGTTCATTCAATTCTTCTGACACTTCTATCACTCCAATTCTTCATAAAATAAGTATAGCGTATCCACAATGATGATTCACCTAACAAGATTTTAATACAAACCCATCTGTAGGCAGTTAACCTCCAGATATAAATCTTAATGCTTAAATTTATGCATCAATTACCCGAGTTAATTTCGCATGCGTTCATAACGAACATTCATATATAACTATTATTCGTTTTTTTATGGAGCTTAGTATTTTTGAAATTCACTCGCTAAAAAATAATTAATTCTACTATAACAAGTATTAAAGACGTATCGTTTAGAATATCTACTTGTCCTCAGTATCAGTTGCAATGCTCTTTAGTATGAGCTCTTCTCTGGAAATGGATAACTTTTCAGCAATCTCATCTAATAGTTGATCGGAAGGCTGTTTTGTACCTCGTTCAATATTTCCTAGTTTTGAAGTGGATATCTCCATCTCTTTAGCAAATTGTATTTGTGTGTATCCTTTTAGCTTTCGAAAAGCTTTTATTCTTCTTCCGATTCGCTTTTTATCCATTTTTTTACATCCTTTTTATCTGTCTCAGGAAGTTCATTGACATAAGAATCCACTGTTTTGTTTTTTACAGGGATCATATATCCCGGTGCGATTTCTTGAAGTGGTATTAAGACAAATGCGCGTTCATGCATTCTAGGATGCGGCAACATCAATCTTTCTACTGTACTATTTTCTTGATTATACGTCAAAATGTCAAGGTCGATTGTTCTAGGACCAAATCGAATCGTTCTCTCTCTTCCTAACCTCTGTTCTATCTTTTGACATACATCTAATAGTTCATTTGCTGATAAACTCGTTATTACTTGCACCACCATATTTAAAAATTGAGATTGAGCTGTGTAACCTACAGGAGCCGTCTCATATATTGAAGACTTCTTCTGAATGGTTATGTTTGTATAATCATCCAAACATTGTAGTGCTTCTTTAATAAAATTTTCACGTGGTTCAATATTAGTTCCTAAGGCTACATAAGCTTCATTCATTTTATCCTCTCCCTATAAATTTCTACAGCGACAGATTGATAATGCCCTGGAATGGGTGGGTCTGGTTTTACTACTTTTACTAAGCAAGCATTCAATAATGAAAAGGACGCGAAAAGCTCTTTAGAGATTTCCTCAGCTACCGCTTCAATTAAATTATATGATTGACCCTCGACGACTTTTTTCACTGTTTCATAAGCCTGTCCATAATGAATGGACTCATTCATATCATCGGAGTTCCCCGCCTTATCTAACGGTACATGTAATTCGAGATCTACATTAAACCGCTGACCTAGTTTATTTTCTTCTGGAAAAAGTCCATGGTAACCATAAAACTGCATTTGTTTTATAATAATTTTATCCATTTTTAGATACTCCTTTTTCATAGATAGCATCTGCGATCTGGGCAGCTTCCGCATTGATATGTACATTATGCACTCGTACTATATGAGCTCCTTGTTGCACTCCGATGACCGTGGTAGCAGCCGTACCAACATCACGTTCATCTGCAGGAACATCTAATACATGTCCAATAAATCTTTTTCGTGAAGTTGCTAATAGTACAGGATAGCCTAGGTCGACTAATTGATGTAGCTCTCGTACTACTTCCATATTCTGTTCCATGCTTTTAGCAAATCCTACACCAGGGTCAAGAATGATGTTGTCATCGGTAATCCCTGCATTTTTTGCTATTTGGATACTTTCCAATAAATCGGATTTTACATCTTCCATAAAGTCTCTATAATTTTCTTCATTACGATTATGCATTAAAATAATCGGAGCATTATATTTAGCTACAACCTTTGCCATTTCCGGATCTTTTTTCGCTCCCCATATATCATTAATAATATCTGCTCCTGCCTCTAAAGCTTTTTGAGCAGTCTCTGCTTTAAAGGTATCTACCGATATTGGAATGCTTAATTTGTCTTTAAGGATACGTATAACTGGAACAATTCGATCTAGCTCTTCTTTAGCAGATATTGGAGTGTAACCTGGTCGTGTTGATTCTCCTCCTATATCGATAATATCTGCGCCCTGTTTTTCTAATTCCAAAGCTTGGTTCACAGCTTTATCTACAGTTGAATAACTTCCTCCATCTGAAAAGGAATCCGGAGTTACATTTAGTATTCCCATTAAATGTGTTCGTTCAGATACATTTAAAGTACGTTTCTTCGTTCGAATATTCAACTTATCTTCTACCTCTTTTCTTACATAATCTATTCTATCATCCTACAATAACTACTTGCAGAACGGAAGTACTACCTTTAAGTCCCATAATCCACGCAAATTAAAAAAGAGCCGACCTATATTGGCCAGCCCTCCTTACTTATTTACTGTTCATCAAATTGATATAACGGTGTTGATAAGTAACGCTCACCATTATCTGGTAAAATAGCAAGCACTTTCTTGCCTTTACCTAACTTTTTCGCTACCTTAACTGCTGCAGCAACCGCCGCACCTGAGGAAATACCTCCCAATATTCCGTTGGTAGTTGCAACTTTCCTAGCTGCTTCATATGCTTCCTCGTTAGAAATTGTTAAAACTTCATCATAAATTGCAGTATCTAACACATCAGGTTTAAATCCTGCACCGATTCCTTGTATTTTATGTGGCCCTGGAGTTCCACCTGAAAGTACTGGAGAGTCAGCTGGCTCCACAGCGTATAACTTAACATTATCAAAATGATTTTTTAGTACTTTACCTGCCCCTGTAATTGTTCCACCAGTACCAATTCCGGATACAAACCCATCTAGACCATCTTTCATCTGTTCCACAATTTCTTTACCAGTTGTTTTTTCATGTATATCTGGATTAGCAGGATTGCTAAATTGTTGCGGCATAAAATAACCATTCTCTTTTTGTAATTCTACCGCTTTGCCAATTGCACCTTTCATTCCCTCAGCTCCAGGAGTTAGGACTAGTTCAGCACCATAAGCACGAAGGAGGTTTCTACGTTCCTGACTCATCGTATCTGGCATTACTAGAACAGCACGGTATCCTTTAGCTGCTGCTACCATCGCCAGACCAATACCAGTATTTCCACTAGTTGGTTCAATAATCGTGTCGCCTTCTTTTAGTTTACCACCTTGTTCAGCTGCTTCAACCATCGCAATAGCAATACGATCTTTCACAGAACTACCAGGATTCATAAACTCTAACTTTACGTATACATCTGCGCTATCATCATCTGTAACATTGTGTAATTTAACAATTGGTGTCCCACCGATTAAACCTGTAATATTATCAGAGACCTTCATCTGACTTCCTCCTCTAATTCCAAGTATTTTTATAAGATTTACATCTAATGTAGTTCCTTTATCCTAAAATGTCAACTAATTTGTCTGATAATTTCAGATTATTTATTTTCGTAAATCCACTCAATATCCACTTCTTCCCATAATTGGTCTGCTTCTAACGTCAGTCCTTCTTCATGCATTGCAATTTCACTATGCACATATGGTTGTACTTCTTCGTAAGTAAATTCAATTGCGGGAAGTTTACGGTGCAAGTACATGATTGCTACACCATTCTCTGCTTGAAAAGGTTCACTATAAGTATGATTTTCCATATTCGCAGCTTGTGTTTCATAACTATCCAATAAGAACTGACTTGATGTGTAAATAGCACCCATATAGCCACCATTTTGTCTCGTTTCATCATCAATACTATATTCTCTAGCTAATAATTTAAAAGAAGCACCATCTTCTAATTCTTGGTACACTTGCTCAGCTGTTTCCATATCTTCTACTAAAATATGCGAAAGCTTAACAGAAGATGAAAAATCATATTGATTACCATATGTATCATAATATGATTTTATTTCATCTTCTGGAATTTCAATGTCTCTAGTTAACAACTGTTCCAATTGATAACGGTATTTGATTTCTTCTCTCCATCTCTCTTCCTCTACTGCAGCATCTTCTTCCGTTAATATTCCTTGCATGGTATATAAGAACGAAACTTCCCTGTCGATGATTTTTTCACTTACTTCAATACCTTCTTGCTCTGCTAAAGTGTTAACTACTTCTTTATCAATCATTTGCTTTAAATATTTTTGTCCTTGCATATTTCTTAAGTCTGTCATCCATTCATCATAGGATATTTCTTCATCCGCTACTGTTGCGACTGCTTCATTACGATTGATCTCTTTCTCTCCCTCGCCGTCCGACACTACTTCTGAATCATTGCCATCTCCTACAAACAGTAGAGTTGCAATATTCGTAATCAGTAGCACCACAACGATCCCGAGCAACAATTTTTTAGACATTTAGGTGTAACTTCCTTTCTTCTCTCTACTGTTTAAGGTTTTCTAATTCTTCCTCTGTAAAATGATACTTTTCATTACAAAAATGACAAGTAGCCTCCGCACCATGATCTTCTTCAATCATAGCCTGGATTTCATCATTTCCTAAACCAACAATCGCTTGTGCAAGACGATCTTTTGAGCATTTACAACGAAATTCAATTGGCATTTTTTCATGAATGTTTAGTTGTTTTTCTCCAAATAGTTGGGTAAGTATTTCTTCTGGGGTTTTTCCTTCACGAATTAACGAAGATATCGCTGGGAGAGCTTGAATTTGATCTTCTAATTCATTAATTACTTCCTCTTCAGCACCTGGCATTACTTGAACAATAAAGCCTCCGGCAGCTAAAATAGTATGATCTGGATTTACTAAAACCCCTGCACCAACGGCTGATGGTATTTGTTCAGAGGTAGCATAGTAATACGTAAAGTCTTCACTAATCTCACCAGAAACGATCGGTGTTTCTCCTGTAAAAAAATCCTTTAATCCTAAATCTTTAATAACGCTAATGTTTCCTTCTGTACCAACAGCTCGCGCTACATCCAGTTTTCCCTTTTCATTTAATTCAAAATCTACATGTGGATTCTTAACATATCCGCGAACATGCCCATCAGCATCAGCATCAGCAACAATTGCCCCAAGTGGACCATTCCCCATTACTTTCGTTGTGATAGAGTCATCACCTTTTAACATAGCCCCCATCATTGATGTAATTGTTATGGTTCTACCAAGAGCTGCAGATGCAGTTGCAAATGTATCTTGTCTTCTTCTCGCTTCTTCCACCGTATTTGTGGACTGAACAGCATACGCTCTAATTTTCCCATTATTTGCTGTCGCTTTTATTAAGTAATCGTTCATTGGGAATATCTCTCCTTCTACTTTACTAATTATTTTTTTGATAAATCAAATGTAATCCTTTTAACGTCAAATATGGCTCTACGATATCAATGGTTGCTGATTCATGTGCAATTAATTTAGCAAGTCCCCCTGTAGCAATAACAGTAGGATTTGTGCCTTTTTCGTTTTTGATTCTCTCTACCAATCCATCTACTTGTCCAATATATCCATAAAACACTCCAGAAGTCATGGCGTCTACCGTCGTAGAACCAATCACAGTTTCCGGTTTTTGAATTTCAATTTTTGGTAATTTCGAAGCTTTACTATATAAGGCTTCCATTGAAATATTAATTCCAGGTGTAATAATTCCACCGGCATATGCAATATCCTCATCGATATAACAATACGTAGTTGCTGTTCCAAAATCAATAATAATTAATGGTGCACCATATTCTTCCGTAGCTGCTACAGCATTAACAATTCTATCTGCACCAATTTCTTGAGGGTTTGGATAATTCATTTTTAAAAAAGTTTGATATGAAGTTTTTCCAATTACAATGGCATCTATATGAAAATAATCTCTACTCATTTTCTCTAAAGCAAATAAAATAGGTGGAACAACCGAAGATATGATGACACCCTTAATATCTTCAAATGTTAATTCTTTATGTTGAAAAAGAGAATGAATTAGCATTCCAAATTCATCTTCTGTTTTGTAGCGATCTGTTTTAATTCTCCAATGATGGGTTAATTCACCTTGGTCAAATACCCCTAAGACTGTATTGGTATTTCCTACATCAAGTACAAATAGCATCTGTCAGCCTACCTTCCTAATCTTATCTGTTCTTTAATATAACATACTTTAGGAAATATAAGAAAAGCTCAAAGCTTCGTTGTCAAACGTTCATATGCACATAAAAAAGAAGCAGCCCTTTTATAGGCTACTTCTCATCAATTAATTTTTAGGATTTTGATCTTCTGAAGAATCATCCTGCGCTTCATCACTGGAATTTTTTTCGGGATCTAATGATTCTCGTTCCGATTTTTCTTCTTCCTCAAGCTTTTGTTTTGCTTCTTCATAGGAAATACCTTTTTTATCTTCATCTTCTTTCGAATTAATATTTACCTTCAACTCATCTGATTCCTCATCTGGTTCTGGTAATATTCCTTCTTCAAATAAAGATTTAATTTGTTTTGCGTCTAAAGTTTCAACCTCTAATAAGGTCTTTGCAATCAATTCTAACTTATCTTTGTTCTCTGTAAGAATTGTTTTCGCACGATCATAGCAGTAATTAATAAACTCCTGCATTTCTTTATCAATTTCATGTGCGATTGCATCAGAATAAGTCTGTTCATTTTGGATATCACGTCCTAAGAAGACGTTTCCTCCACCGCCACTGCTAAATTGCAATGGTCCGATTTTGTCACTCATACCATATTCTGTAATCATCTTATGAGCAATATTTGTAGCACGCTGGAAGTCATTAGAGGCTCCTGTACTTACTTCTCCAAAGATAATTTCTTCTGCTACTCGTCCACCGAGTAACCCAGTAATCTTGTCAAAGAGCTCTGGTTTTGTCATGAAATACCGATCTTCACGAGGTAGCATTACAGCATAACCACCGGCTTGACCACGTGGAACAATGGTCACTTTATGCACGACATCCGCATCATCAAGCACCATACCTATAACCGTATGACCACTCTCATGATATGCAACAATATTTCTCTCTTTTTTAGAAATAACTCGGCTCTTCTTCGCTGGCCCAGCAATAACTCGATCGATTGCCTCATCAATATCTAACTGATTGATTTTCTTACGATCATCACGAGCTGCAATTAAAGCAGCTTCGTTAAGTAAGTTCTCTAAATCTGCACCAGAGAAACCAGGAGTACGCATTGCGATTGTTTTTAAATCTACATTTGCATCTAATGGTTTGTTTTGCGCATGTACACCTAGTACAGCTTCACGGCCTTTCACATCAGGTCGATCAACCATAATTTGTCTGTCAAAACGTCCTGGACGTAATAATGCAGGGTCTAAAATATCTGCACGGTTTGTAGCTGCAATAATGATAATACCTTCATTTGCTCCAAATCCGTCCATTTCAACAAGTAATTGGTTAAGGGTTTGTTCGCGTTCATCGTGACCACCACCAAGGCCTGCACCACGTTGACGCCCTACAGCATCAATTTCATCGATAAAGATAATACATGGAGCATTCTTTTTCGCATTTTCAAATAGGTCACGTACACGTGAAGCACCTACCCCAACAAACATTTCCACAAAGTCCGAACCACTAATAGAGAAGAAAGGTGTTCCAGCTTCTCCAGCAACCGCACGTGCAAGTAACGTTTTACCTGTACCAGGTGGTCCTACTAGAAGTACACCTTTAGGTATGCGCGCACCAACTTGTGAAAATTTACGTGGATCTTTTAAGAACTCAACTACTTCAACAAGCTCTTGTTTTTCTTCATCGGCACCAGCGACATCCTTAAAGCGAACCTTTTTCTTATCTTCAGAGTACATTTTTGCTTTACTCTTACCGAAGTTCATTACACGGCCGCCACCGCCGCCTCCTTGTGCTTGGCTAAGTATAAATAAGAAGAATAAACCGATTAATAAGAACGGAATAATTCCAGTTAGGAATGTAAGCCATGGACTTGGCTGTTCTTCTTCCATAACGGTTAATTGGCTTTGTTCTCTAGCTGTATTAGTAATTTGTGACACGAGGTCATTATTATCAGGAACTTGAGCGACAAATTCTGTCTCTCCATCAGTTAATGTCCCTGTTAGACGAATAATGCCATGTGATGGCTGAAATACGAGTTCTTCGATTTCACCATTATTTAAAGCACTTATAAATTGCTGTACATCATATTGTTCTCTTTCTTCGCCTTGATTGTTGATTACTGAAACAACTCCAACAATTACAAAGAATATGAGTAACCAAAATAAGACATTACGAAATACCTGACTCATTGCCTACCTCCTCCCAGATGGGGAAAAACTATAGTTCATCGTATCATACGAAAAAGTTTTAATACAAATGATATAACCTTTTTAGGTTAATTTTTTCCAATTATTTATTAGCCATATTAAATAATTACTATATCTTATTTATTTTACCCAACCTGTTTTAATTAATTAAAATTATTATCCACCATATACTTCGGGTTTAAGTATACCGATATATGGTAAATTCCGATATTTTTCAGCGTAATCTAGGCCATATCCAACTACAAATTCATCAGGTACTTCAAATCCTACCATATCGGCTTTTATCGCTGCGTTTCTTCCGGACGGTTTATCTAATAATGTCACGATTTTTATGGAATTTGCTTTACGGTATTTAAATAGATCTACTAAGTAACTTAACGTTAAGCCACTATCTATTATATCCTCCACTATTATTAAATCTCGACCTTCGACTTTCGTGTTTAAATCTTTTAAGATTTTTACTTCACCGGTTGAAGTCGTCCCGCCATCATAACTAGAAACGTCCATAAAATCCATTTCTAAATGGATCTCTGCGTAGCGAAGAATATCTGACATAAAAGGCATAGCACCTTTTAAAACGCCAATAGCAAGCGGGAACTTACCATCATACTCTTCAGAAAGTGTTGCTCCTAGTTCTTTGCATTTCTCCTGAATTTGTTCTTCTGTTATTAAAATGTCTTGAATATCACCATGAATATTGTCTTGAAGCATGATTCATCCTCCTAAATAGTCCCTTTATGATAGCTAAGTTTTATCTGTTCTCCACCCTGGCAAAATTGATTAGAACCAAACGCTTTTCTAAGTCCTATTAACCAGATAATCTTATCATTATCATCCGTAACGATAGGCCACTTATCCCTCTCATTTGCTGGGATTTTTGCGTCAATCCAAATATCTTTTAATTTTTTCGTACCTTTTAAGCCATCCCACGTCATTCGATCACCTGGTTTTCGCGTTCGTATATGTAATGGCAATGCTACAGAATCAATTGGAATAATAATATTATTGCGGCTTATTTTGTCTGTTTTAGCATCAACCAACTCAGAAGTAATCTGAGCACCATCTGGCAATTCCACTCGATCAGGGACTTGCAATGGTAAGTGAAATGCAAATTGACGAGGAAGTTGATTTGAAAAATATAGATGAATTTTGCCATAGGAATTTTCTACACGTAATGATAAAGGGAAATCTATATAAGTATTACCCTCTTGTCGTTCTATTAATGCAAAAAATTTCTCTTCATGAATATGAGATAAATCCTTAGGTAATGTATCATACAGATAGTTTAATATTAGATGATAGGCACGTCTTTGTAAAGCGTGGGGACGTTCTATAAATGCTTGATTAACGAAACTAATTTCAGTGGAATTTGTATCCCGTTCGATTACCTCTTCCACCATTTTTCTTGCTTGTTCGGCCAAGTATTTCTCATCTTCCCCTAACGTTTCACTCAATCGTTGTGCTGTTACAAATAAGCGCTCATTATTCTTTTTAAGAAGCGGGATAATCTCATTACGATAGTAATTCCTTGTAAATCTATTATCTTTATTTGTTTGGTCTTCACGAAAAGGAATTTCATTTTCTTTAACATAGTGTAAAATCATTTGTTTGTTTACACAGAGAAAAGGACGAATAAGTTGACCATTTGCAAAGGAACGCTTTACTGGAATACCTTCAAAAGCATTTGAAGTAGCCACACGTGTTAACCGCATGAATAAGGTTTCTACTTGATCATCTCCATGATGTCCTAGTGCAATATAGTCAGCACCTTGTTTCTTCATCTCCGCAGCATAAATATCATATCTTAATCTACGTGCGGCAAGCTCTTCACTAACTTGGTATTGACGCTGATATTCACCAACATCCACTTGATGAGCAATACACTTTAAATCTGATTGTAGACACCATTGTTTTACAAATTTCTGATCGGCTGTTGAATCTTCACCACGTAATTGATGGTCAATGGTTAACGCAATAACCTCCAAACTCCATTTCTCTTGCAAATCTTTTAAAAAATGCAGTAGTGCCATTGAATCAGAACCACCCGATACCCCAACAATAATTTTTGAGCCTTCTTGTAGTAATTGATGTTTTTGAATAAAGGAAAGAATAGATTGTTTCATCGATTTTAACCCACCGCTTCACTAAAATATCGTCTATATCCTATCATACCTCTTTTTACTATAAAAGTAGAGACAGCAAATAATAGACAGTCGCAATACAACCTATACTAATTGACTCAATAAGTAAATAGTTTGATGGTTTTTTACTTCGTTGGTGATAGTGCTTTCGTTTTTGTTTCTGTTGCATTAACGACATAAGATCTTTTTTCATAGCAGTGCTTGTCGTATATTTACCTCGAAGTGCCTTTTGCAGTAGGGGGCGATATAGAGTTAAATCACTCACTTGATCGAGTTTTTTCATTAACAATTTTTCAGAAGAATCTTTTACCCGATCAAATCGCCGTGGATAATATATATTTAAAAATACCATCGTTAATGCAAAAAGATCATAACTTGGTTCTGCTTTTCTAGTACCCATACCCCAATATCCACGATCATAAAACTCGGTATATTCTTTTATTGATCTTCCTACCTTTGTCGTACCACCGACATCTACCCAACGTACACGGGGAGGCGTCGATGATACCATTAAATTATCCGTTTTCAAGTCACCAAACACCCAGCCTGACTCATGTAACTTCTCTAAGTCCTCTAGCAACTGTAACATAAATACACCAATCCAGGCTTTTCCTTTCGCACGGACAAAGCTACTTAGAGATTCTCCTCTGATATATTCCATTACATAGAATGAGTAGAGTCTCCCACTAGTCGACATCCAATCATCAACGTCCAATAAAGAAGGTCCAAGGCGATATCCCTGGACCTTTTCCAATGACTTTAATACATTAACTTCTACTGTCATCGAAGAACCTTTTTCACTTATTTTCAAAGCTACTGGTTTCCCAAGATAGTCACATAGATATACGCTTCCGATTGCTCCTGCCCCAAGTTTGCGAATAACGGTATAGTTTTTGTGATGCCACTTGCCTCTTATTTGTTGTTGTGGACGTAAATTAATATCCGGATTCTTCGATGCCGTATTCATCTTCACGCTTCAAACTCCTTAGTAAGTTTTTCTTACTAAACTGATACATTGCTGCACGAATAGCAGGACCGGTTGGAGTAATACCTCCACTGGATAACTTTGGGAATACACTTGATATTGAATCTAGCTTTGGTGACCAATCTAGGATTAGATCAATATCTTTTCGTTTTCCAGGAAAACTGTATATACAAAATCGGTTTCTACCAACCCGTGAATTTAAACTAATGGAGAGATCCATTAATGCCTCTTTTACTGTCTGTAATTTATCTCGCATACTTGCACTTGTATCTACTAAAACTACTACCTCTAAATCACTTGTTTCACCAAGGTCTTCTACAACCTCCATAATTTCTCCACGTTTCTCAGGATCTAAATCTTCCATGGATTGTTGATCACCTAATATTTGGCGAAGTTCTTTATTAACAAATCCTTGTAATGTCTGTGTCATTGCTTGGCGTGTTACCATCTGCACGGTTTGCGATAGATTTTCGCTATAGACAATTTGACTGACACCACCTCCAGAAAGTGCAATATCTTCTACCTCTTGAAGACCGTCCGGGCTTTCTGATTGATCATCATCTAGAATACCAATAACATTTACCGTGATTCCCTGCTGACTAGCTAAAGCTGCTACTGCCGATGGATCTTCACCTTTATTCGAGCAACCATCTGTTAATAATAAAATTTGTTTAAGTGTACCGCTTTTCAATGACCTTTACCTCCCTCTTTTTCCACTACCATCTTCGCCAAGTACATCAAAAACTATACATTTATTCGTGGTAAGGGAGATTAACTATCCTTGCACAATTTACATCGGTTTACTTCGGTGAACAATTCATTGGCAAACCAAATTCAAACAGTATATATGTTTAATAGGCGGTAACAGCCTGTATAAGACTGTTGCACTATTGGATTTCCGTTGCAAACGGCCTCTTTCCGCAGGAGAAGCCGTCCTTCATTTAAATCTGACAATTATTCGTTTTTTATAACAATTATGATATTGACTCACTTTATAAAACATTGCTTTCATAGATTGGTATGCTTGTCCATTGCGGGGTGTTTTTCTTCACTTTCGCAACAAGCACGGTCATATCATCTATAATTTCTCCTGATCTTGTTCTAATTACTTCTTCCAATAACAAGTCCGCAATTTCTTGTGGATCATCTGTGTCCATCTCTTTAATTTTTCGCTTTAACCAAATATCGATATTTTCTACATGTTGTGGCCCATCAAATATTCCATCACTCATCATAATTAATAAATCATCGGGAAGTAATTGCTCTTTCACAATTTCTACATCAAACTCTTTAATAATACCAATCGGTAAATTACTCGCTTCTATTTTAAACATATTAGCGCCACGCCGAATAAAACTCGGTGTAGAGCCAATCTTTACAAATTGCGCGTATGCATCATGTAGGTCAATCACTGCTAAATCTAATGTAGCAAACATTTCTTCTGTCGTTCGAAGCGATAAAATAGAATTTATCGATTTAATCGCTACTTTTTCCTTAATGCCAGATTGCAGAATTTGCTGAAGTAATCGAAGTGTTTCCATACTTTCTTCTCGTGCCCGCTTGCCATTGCCCATACCGTCACTTATTGCCATCGCAAATTTACCAGCCCCTAACTCAATCGTTGTAAAGCTATCTCCCGAAACTAAACCGCCTCCTTTTGCAGCATTTGCCGCACCTGTTTCAATGGCAAATTCTTTTGCTGAACCAAACGTAAAATGACTGTATCCATGTGGGAACGGAGAGATATCTTCTTGCTTAACAACAATAATTTCATGAAGTATATCAGATAATATCGGAGCAATTAATTTCTCTCCTTCTCCGCGATATTCTCCGAAACTTGCTGTTAATTCAATATCGACATCCCCTTTTTCCAATTGATAAATGTCTAATCGTGTTAATTCTATTCCTATATGCTTTAAAGCAGCGATAACTTGTGCTTCTTGGAGTTCATGATGTTGCCTTTCTTTTACAATCTCTTTAGCAAAATCCTCCATCACATCTGATACCCCTTGCAGCTGGTCTGCTACAAGCCGTTTACTTTCTGTGACTTGCTGCCGTAGTTTATGATTTGCTTCATAGAAGCTCATTTCTTCTTTCATTGCATCTACAACCTTCCGGGATTTAACGCAATGATTCTCAAATTTCCGCATCACTTTTCGGTTAGGATCTTTACCAGACGTAACATCTTCTTTCATTTCTTCCATTAAAGAATAGGTTTGATCGAATTCCTTTTGCCAGCAACGATCCTTCATAAAGCATCCTTGACAAGTTTTCTCTGTAACCTGACTTAAAAAGTAATCCGTATCGCGACGAGCTTCCTGTTGTTCATCATTAACCGTAGGGTCTGTAACTGAAAAACTTTTTGATAACGCACGAAATACATCTGAAAACTGCTCCACACGTTTCGCGGTAACATTCCTTACTTTTTGTAAATATTGTTCTTGTTCATTCGTATATGCTTCTGTTCCTGGAATATATCTGGCTATATGATTAAACCAGCTAGCTGGTGTTAATAAAAACAAGCCGATAGCTATGCAAGACTCCATTAAAGAAGGAACTAATGCCACAGAATTCCCGTAAATTCCTATCAAGCAAGTACCCACTAACAAACCAATTGCCGTTCCTAGTTTTTTTCCTTCCTTTAGCAATCCTCCTAGCAATCCTGAAAAAGCCAGTAAACTCATTTGATAGAGATTGGCAACATTTGCGAGAGATAATATTAATCCTGCAACAACTCCTACTGTAGATCCAATTGCAGCTCCACCAATAAATGAAAAAATTAATACAAAGTATCGCGAAAATATTTGTTCTACTGAAGCTCCATAAATTTGCCATCCAATAAACCCTGTTAAAACGGAGGCAATTAATATAATTAAGCATACAATCTCCTCATTTTTTAATGCTGGTTTATATCGTTTTGGTGATAAAAGAGGAATGCTTTGCATAAAGATAATAACAAGAACTGCTCCTAATACTCCCTCTATCGCTAAAAGGGCCCATTCATAGGAGGTTACCGTGTTACTTAATGAGTAGAAGAAGATTCGAGAAAGTATTGTAGACAGAAATACGACTACAGGTAAAACCAATTGTTGATTCTTCATATTCTTCGTTAGCGATCCTATTAAAATAAATACTAAAAATGCTAACGCGATGAACATCGCATGCTCAAAATGATAACTTAGTGCTCCAAGAAACACTGCAATCATCGATTTTAGACTTTTATCTCGATGGACAAGCCATATTGTGGCAATAAAAGCTACCGCAAATGGTGATACAGCGGATAGAATTACTGCTCGTCCAAGTAAAAACCCTGTTAAATAAAAGATCCATCCTTTGTCTATTAACAATCGTTTCACCTTCGATTGTATCTTTTGACGTATCTTTCCTTTTTTCCCCGACTTCTCAAAACCTATCGTTCCCGATTCCGCCCTTGGAATTGATCCTATCATGTTATCCACTCCTATCTTTCAAACTAGTAAACCACATGATGCCTTCTTTTTTTGTCAAAATTACATAGGCCCAACCAAAAATCGTTCGACGGTTTTCCATATAAGAAGCATCTTTCAACACAATCCATGATGGCAATGTGTGGATATCGTCCTATGTCTCCCGTATGAATTTTAAATAATTTCTTCACAAAAACATCACCGTATCGCTATTCTACCTCCATTCATAGTTTTCATCATAGACGTATTTGAAAACATGCTTATATATGAAGTAATTTGCCGAAAGTCGTATCGTTTGTAGAAATTAAAAAGGAAGAAGTACGTTAATTTAAATTAGAGGCAGAAAAAGGTTCGTAATGCGAAATATTTCTCTTGCAATCCATTTAAATCTACCCTATAGTATTTATCAGTGACCAAAATAGTTCGCACATGAACATTTCTGTAGTCTAAGGAGTTTTAAGAAATGAATGATGAAGAAAAAATTACTAAAATCATTCACTCCTTTCGAGAAGTGAATCGATTTTTTTATAAACAAATGTGGCATCATGCCAATGATCTGGGTATAACTGTCGTACAGCTTCAGACGATGAAATATATATCCGAGCAACCTAACATAAGTCTTCAACAACTTGCGGAAAAAATGAATATTAATAAGAGTACCGTCAGCAGCACCGTTGACAGATTAGTAAAGGCCTCTTTTATTAAACGAGAACAATCCACATCGGATAGACGTGCCATTAATCTTAATTTAACGGAAGAAGGTAAAAAGAAAGAAGCAGAAGGTAAAAAACTCTTCCATGCAAGACTTCATGAGTTATCTGAAGTTAGTGACGAAGATACAGAAAGTTTATTTCGCCTCCATCAATTGATAAAAGAAAAATTGGCGGTGGAGAGGAGTGATCAACATGAAGGATAGATCTATGTATCTAGATGCAACCAACTTACCAAAGATACCAATTATTTTTGTCATGGTAATCGGTGCATTCATCGCTATTCTTAATCAAACATTATTAAATGTTGCATTACCTGTCATGATTGTGGATATGAATATGTCTGCCAATCAGGCACAATCATTAACGACTATCTTTATGCTTGTGAATGGAATTCTCATTCCAATTACAGCTTTTTTAATGGAGAAGTTTACCACAAGACAATTATTCCTAACAGCAATGTCACTATTTTCCTTAGGTACACTCGTTTGTGGTTTAGCCTTTGGTTATCCTTCACTATTATTCGGTCGCGTCATTCAAGCGGCTGGAGCAGGAATAATGATGCCTTTGCTAATGAATGTAATTTTAAGTCTTTTCCCTGTCAATAAACGTGGATCTGCGATGGGATATATCGGACTTGCTATGATGTTTGCACCTGCTATTGGTCCAACATTATCGGGACTTGTGGTTCAAAATTATTCTTGGCGCATATTATTCTTTATCGTTCTCCCAATTGCCATTATCGACATCATCTTGGCATTTTTCTTTTTACGGAATGTAACGAAGCAATCAAACCCAAAGGTAAATTATGTTTCGATATTAATGTCTACCGTCGCATTTGGTGGATTACTCCTTGGGTTTAGCTTGGCGGGGGAAATGGGCTGGAAGCATGTAGAAGTCATTGCCCCATTAATTATAGGAGCAATTGTAATGGTGTTCTTTATTCGAATGCAATTGAAACTAAAGACTCCTATACTCGAATTTCGAGTGTTTAAATATAGTATGTTTTCGCTAACAACCGTCATTAGTGTTGTTATAACCATGTCAATGTTTGCAGCGATGATTCTGGTTCCTATTTATTTACAAAACTTACGAGGGTTTTCTCCGTTGGCATCGGGATTAATGTTATTACCCGGGGCGTTGATTTCAGCAATCATGTCTCCGATTACCGGTAAATTATTTGATCGGATTGGCGCTCGGCCGTTAGCGATTACTGGTCTAGGTATAACTGCCATAACTACTTTTCTATTTTCTGATTTATCGAATGAGACCGGGTATTATTATTTAATGTTCGTCTATAGTCTCCGAATGGTAGGTATCTCAATGATTATGATGCCAATTATGACAGCAGGGTTAAATCAGTTACCACAGCGTTTATATTCACATGGAACCGCAATGGCTAACACGTTACGGCAAATGTCCGGTGCGATTGGTACTGCATTTTTAGTAACTGTAATGAGTAGCCAAACGGTTAAGCATATGGACGAAATGACGCAAACAGTTGTATCAGAAGAACAATTACAAGTGATCGAGAACTTAGCAACTATTGAAGGAATTAATGACTCATTTATGATTGCTACAATTTTTGCTATTTTAGGATTTATACTTTCTTTCTTTATAAAGAGAAGATATCCGCCTGAAGAATCTGAAGAAACTGTGTCTACAGAACAAAAGCGCAAGCGCCCGTTTAGAAGCGTAGCGAGTGGAACAAATTCAGTTGGAAGATAATTTATGAAAGAGAAGCTTCATTTAGTTGAAAATTTTCTTTCTCTCCCCTGTGCTAGTTGAACAAACAGTTTTCTTGGTTTAGTCTCATCGTTAAATTTAGAGGGTGGGACTTAACAAAGATTTTAGTCAAAAGACGAATAATAGATAGAATAAACGTGAGAAATATAATGGCCATTCATTCGGATTTATCTTTTGTGTTCATTACATGCAAAGTAAAAGAAGTAAGTACTTTAACTGAATTAGGACAGCCACGTTATCATATAGATGTACTTATTTCTATAATCTTATATTTTCTATTGACACATGTCCTTTGCTGTTGTATGATATTTTTTGTTGGTTAAATGGCGGTGTAGCTCAGCTGGCGAGAGCGTACGGTTCATACCCGTGAGGTCGTGGGTTCGATCCCCTCCGCCGCTATCATAAACAAGAAGCTCGTTTTGCATAATAGCAGGACGAGCTTTTTTATATATGACTATCTTTAAAAACCAAAAAAGCAGACTGCATCCAATGGATGTGTCTGCTTTCATTTATATTAGAGCATTATCATAGACAGCAACTGCTATCCTCTTCTAGCACCTCGACCCCCGCGTTTAGATTCGGTGTGCTTCTTCAAAGAGGCTAAACGATCCTCTGAGTCTTTTAAGAAACGACTCATTTTCGATTCAAAATTCTCTGTACGCTCTTTGGTATTCTTTTGTTGGCGAACAGGACGATCCTTCGCCTTTTTTATAGATAGACCAATCTTGCCATCTTTTTCGACATTAATAACTTTAACTTTCACTTCATCACCAACAGTTAAATGTTCATTAATATCTTTTACATAGTTGTCAGCAACCTCACTAATATGAACTAACCCAGTTTTTCCTTTTTCTAACTCAACAAAGGCTCCAAAATTAGTGATTCCAGTTACTTTCCCTTGCAGCTTGCTGCCTACTTCGATTGACATAAAAAAAATGCTCCTCCTTAAAAGATTAAATGTACTTCTCATATAGTATATTAATCAGAACGAAAAGTGTCAATAAGACGGATCCTCATCAGGTAACTTAAAGATTTTTTCTCCCTCTTTAGAGAAGAAATAATTAGTCCGTGCAATATCTAGCACATAATCTTCATCCTGTAATAACTTAATTTCTTTTTCCAAATTGGATTCCTGATTTTTTAATTGGACAAGTTCTTCTTCTAATTGCTGGTACTCTTCCAACTTGTCCGATTGTGTAGCACGTTGATTAACATGATAAGCAGTCATACTTCCAAATGCAATAGCAATGACTACACCAAATAATACTAGACGACGAACCAAACGTTGTTTTTTTCGTTTTTGTCTTTCTATGTACACATCGTGTTGCTGCATATAATTGGAATCTAATCTAGTTACATTTTTCTTTCTGTTCGCCAAAGCTATTACCTCCTTCGAAATAACTGTAACCACCTATAGCATATATTCTTTATTTTACTATAAAATCCTTCTATTTTCTTTAAAAATTTTTTAAAAGAATCTGGAATTATTTTATAGATTCCTTTTCCAATCCAAATAAATGGTGCTAAAATCACATTTAATATAAACAAAAGTAGAGTAATTGTCCAACCAAAGATTGTTTTTATCATACGATAAATAAGGGTAATTATCCACTTAAAAGGTGTTAGCAGCAGTTTATCCAATAAACGGCGAATAAAATGATATATGGAGCTGACAATACGAATAATAACTTCTAAAATTCGAATATATGGTTTTTTCGCAAACACTTGATATATAGAAAAGCCAAGTAAACAAGCAAGCAACACATACAATCGTACTTCTCCAGCGTTTACACGGTAAAGTACATAAAAGATGACCCCTGCCTGCGTCAGCCAGAAGCCTATCTCCAAAAAATAAGTTAGAAAAGCATTATCTCGCCAATATGTCGTTAATCTTCGAAATGTCTGTTGTATAATACCCAAATAAAATCCACTTAAAACCATGGATATCATCGTGATAAACTGCACACTAAGTGTCATCGGAACAACTTGCTAAAGAAACCTTTAGCTTTCTCCTGTTGCTGTTCATCCACATAGGAAAGTTCATAAATTTTCCCTTTAATCGTTACAACACCTTCCGTTACATCCAAGTTTTTTAGTTGTAAGTTCTGGCCACGCACGATTAAGTAGCCCATAACCGTCTCTAGCAGAAACTCCTCATTATCAAAGCTATCGACTTCCTTTACACCGGTAATCTCGAGGTCTTTTCGATTATTTATCTTGACGGAATGTTCAGTCTGGACACGATTTATTGTTTCTTTCGGTTCATAGTAGTTCATATTAAATACCCTCCTTATCATTATTACTCTATGATTGGAAGGACAAGTATAGAACTCTATTTATCATCAATCTTTTCTTCTTTTATAATTGTATATAATGTCTCTGCTTCTTCTTTTCGTACAATTTCACGTAATGAATTCACACGTACGTGAACTATCTTTTGTCCGAAACGTATTGCTAACTCGTCCCCTTCGGATAGTTTTGTAGAAGCTTTTGCTGTGTTGCCATTTACTGAGATTCTACCTTGCTCAGCAACTTCTTTTGCTAGAGTTCTCCGTTTAATTACGCGAGATATTTTCAAAAATTTGTCTAGTCTCATTTATTTTCCTCCTCTTTTTTCACCTTTTTCGCTTCATTCCAGTAATCATCCATTTGCTCAAGAGAAGTGTTTTCGAATGTACGATTATTCTCTAATAATTTGTCTTCAATATAACCAAAACGATATTTGAATTTATTGTTGGCACGATTTAACGCGATCTCTGGATGTACGTTGTAATATCTAGCTAGATTCGCCATAACAAATAGGACATCCCCTATTTCATCTTCCACTTCGTCTAAATTCTTTTCTCGAACTGCTTCTTTCACTTCTTCAATTTCCTCATAAAGTTTGTCCCAAACTCCCCCGACGTCTTCCCACTCAAATCCAACTTTCGCTGCTGTTTTCTGTATTTTATATGCCGTTGATAGAGAAGGTAGGTGGTTTGGAATACCATCTAAAAGTAATGCTCGTTGATGGCCTTTTTCTTCCTTTTTCAATTCTTCCCAGTTCTTCTCTACTTCATTGGCATCTTGTACATTTTGATTGGAAAACACGTGAGGATGACGATGAATCATCTTATTGGTAATCGACAGTATAACATCCTCGATAGAGAAGTACCCATTGTCCTCTCCGATTTGACTATGGAGCAACACGTGCATCAATAAATCTCCAAGCTCCTCCATAATATTATCGTCATCTTCTGCATCAATGGCATCGATTAACTCATACACCTCTTCAATAGTATGATAACGTAAGGATTCGTGTGTTTGTTTCTTATCCCATGGACAACCATTTGGACCTCGTAGTGTCTTCATAACTTGACGGAAATGATTAAATGTATGACGAAGTAATTCATCTGGGACCGGAGGGACATAAACTGAGATTAGATTACTCGTCCACATTTTTTGATCTAACTCTTCTAGTGTTACTTTCACTATCTGCTCATTTATGCTTCCTGCCGCTTCTACGATATATACTTCAAAATCAGCAGGCAAGTCTTCTAATAACGTTAATTTTACTTCAGAGGCGATAAATGCGTCGTACACTTGGCAAATAAACAGATGGTTTTTTAAGTTTAATTGATCGCGGTGTAAATCCGTCCCGTCCACAAATTGAAATCCATCTATCGGATCAATCTTCATTGCAGTAAATAAATCATCCAAATAGCTCTGTCCACCTAAAATACTTACTTCTACCTCCGTCTGTGCTAATAAAAGCTGCGTTGTTTTTTCTGCCAACATCGGATGTCCCGGAACCGCATAAAGAATGGTTTCATTGTCTTTTTTTGCCTGGTGAATTAATTCCGTTACAATCCGTTCATATACAATTGAAAATGTTTCTTCTTCTTCATATAAATGATCAAAAGAAACAAACTTCACTTCTTCTGTTTGTAATTCGGTTATAACCGGATGTTCAATTGTTCTTGTTAGGACAGGACCTGAAGCTTGAATGAGCTTTTTATACATACCAAAAGGTAACTGATCCAAATTCCCAGCGCCCAGTCCAATGATTTCTATTTTGCTCATAATTTATTCCTCTTTTCCGCTAACCGTAGTAATAATGTCGATTTGGGTAATAATTGTAATTGATGTTTCGTAAATCCTTGCATACGTAAAATAAATATAAAGTATATGATACCACCACTAAAGCAAACAGCCATCAAATATATTAATAAAAACAATCGAGAACCCAACCATATTTCTGGAATAAAAAGCTTCCAAATACACACATAAAAAGTAAGGATACCCGCTGCAACAAATATACTTTTCCATTGTATAGAGCGAGAGATGTGTAATTCTGGTAGTTTACGTCGTATTTCCATCATAATTAATAAAAACAAACATAACAGACTGCATACCGTCGCAATAGCAGCCCCCATCATTCCTAGATTTGGAATCAATAACTGGTTCCCTATCCATTTAATAAAAAAGGTAATTGCAATAAATAGTGCAGTACGTTTAATATACCCAAACCCTTGTAAAACGGTTGATCCTATAATGGCCAATGTAGCAAAGACAACCGATAACATAAGAACACGTAGTTCTATGCTCCCCTGTTCATTTTGAAATAGAAGCCGATTTATTTCAGGCAATAATAATAGTAATCCAATAACAGCTCCAATTACAATGTAAAAACCAGTTAGAAATGCCGTTCGTACATATGTATATACATGTAATTTTTCCGTTTTTAATTTTTTTTCACTAATCATCGGGAGAATCGTTAATGCAATCGATGAGCCTAAGACGGTGACAAGCTGTATCAGTGGCTGTCCCCGATCGAATACACCCTTTAACTCTTTGGCCTCTATATTTCCCCAACCAAACTCTAATAGCTGTGGTACGAAGGTGATAGCATCTGCTAATTGAATAAACAATAGCGTCATATGATTCATTGCAGCAGCAATTCCAAGAATTAGCACGGTTGATATAAAAGGTTTAATAGAAAAGCTATTGTCACTATTTTTCGGGAAAGATTGTAGTTGATTTCTCTCCTTAACATAGAAAACCAATAAAATTATTGTAGCCATACAAATTCCAAAAAATGTCGCATATACTGCCGCCATTCCTATCCAATCGATGGAATAGGACGAAAAAGCAACCAAACACGCTGCACTAATGATAATACCCACTCTTACTAATTGCTCTCCAATTTGTGATACAGCAGTTGGTATCATTTGATACATTCCTTGAAGTACTCCTCGAAAAAGAGCAACAACAGGAATAAATAAAAATACAATTGCGGTTAACCGATAGGACCATATAAGTGAAGCTTCATTTATTGTTTCTGCCAATAATGGTGCACTAATCCATATTACAGCTGCTAGCAAGAAATGAAATATACATAATATGGCTAATATCGGTGCATAGAAGGAATTCCATGTTAATCGTTTTTCTTGTGAAAGTTCTCTGGAAGTCACTGCTGAAATAGCGGATGGAAATCCATACAATGCAAGCATCGTTGCTATACCTAGTAGTGGATAAATTTGCTGATATATATAAAAACCCATATCCCCTGTTAGATTCTGTAAGGGAATACGGTAACCAGCGCTAAGTATTTTACTAAGCAATCCGGCAATACTTAACCATAATGCTCCTTTTACCAATCTATTGGTATCATTCTCTTTCATAATGTATTTCCTTTACTTCAATGAATTTCTCTAATTATAACATATTTCATAATCGGCTTAGATGATATAAAGGTTGTGAATATATCACAGGGCATAAGAAAACCTCAGGGGAAAATTCCTGAGGTACTTATGTCTATTCCATTTGTTTTGCTAAAAATGTTGATGCCGTCTCTGCTGCTTTTTGCTCTATTTTGCTTAGCTTTTCTTCTTTTGAAAAAATCATTACACAGCCGATAGGATCTCCATTCGCAATGACGGGATGAATACAATACGATTGCAATTGTTGTTCTTGTCCATCAATAATTTCAATTGATTTCGAATCTACCTCAAATACTTGTGAACGACCTTCAATAGTATCTGCTATTACATTGCTTATAGGTTTATTCAAGTATTCTTTTTTGGATTCCCCAGCAACTGCAATAACATCATCGCGATCAGTAATCATTACCGGAGTCTGAAGAGATTGAAATAATGCTTCTGCATATTCTTTAGCAAAATGTCCTAATTCATTGATTGGGGAATATTTTTTTAGAATAACCTCCCCTTCTCGGTCAACAAAAATCTCTAGTGGATCCCCTTCTCGTATACGTAAGGTTCTTCTGATCTCTTTAGGAACCACAACTCTCCCCAGATCATCAATTCGACGTACAATTCCTGTTGCTTTCATTCTAAGTAGCCTCGCTTTCTAAATGATGATTCTGGTCCACATGTATTTCCTCATAATTAATTTTTGGAAAAACACGAAACAATCACCAGCTGTGGTTTTAGTATAAATCATCCAGTAATAACTATACATTCCAAATAAAATTTTTATCGATTTGTTTTATCTAGCTGTTTTATAAAGCTTGTAACCGTATCATATCGCTTAAATTTTGAATCTTTACTCCACTTAATTCCAATTTTTAACTTTTTATTATCTGTGCCAAGTCCAATATCTCTCCCATACTCATTTGCTAAAGCAAATAGCTTTGATCCATCGATTTCTTGGCTACGTGATTCATCGACAAGCATTTCTATCTTTTTAGGTGTCTCTAAAATTGACTCTACACGCTGTATTTTCGCATACATTTTCATTTCACTTACGGTAAATAAATGTTCTACTTCCTGTGGATAATCACCAAACCGATCAATTAATTCATCTTTTAGATCACCAATCGCTTCTTCACTATCCAGTGTTTGAAACTGTTTATAGATTTCAATTTTTTGTTTTTCATCCTCTAGATACTCATCTGGAATGTAAGCATCTAATTTCAATGAGAGTTCAGGTTCAAATGGTTTGATTTCTTCAAGTTCTTTTCCTGCTTTTCGTGCATCTATTGCATCTTTCAGCATTTGAGAATACATATCAAAACCAACAGAATCAATAAATCCATGTTGTTGTGACCCTAATAAATTCCCGGTGCCACGTATGGATAAATCACGCATTGCAATTTTAAAACCAGATCCAAGCTCTGTAAATTCCTTAATTGCTTGCAGGCGCTTTTCCGCGACTTCTGTAAGTACTTTATCTTTTTGATACGTAAAGTATGCATATGCTACACGATTCGACCTTCCTACTCGACCACGTAATTGATAGAGCTGACTTAATCCCATGTAATCGGCATGATTGACGATTAACGTATTTACATTCGGTATGTCTACCCCTGTTTCAATGATGGTCGTACTAACGAGAATATCAAATTCTCCCTCTAGAAAACTAAATATAACATTCTCTAATTCAGACTCGTTCATTTGTCCATGAGCAACCGCAATTTTTGCATCTGGAACAAGCATACCTAAATCACGAGCTACCTTATCTATATTCTCCACACGATTGTATAAGAAGAAGACTTGGCCGCCTCTTCCCATTTCTCGTTCGATCGCTTCTCTCATGAAAATAGGATTATACTCCGTTACATACGTCTGAATAGGGAAACGATTCTCTGGCGGTGTTTCAATAACAGATAAATCCCGCACCCCTAGCATCGACATATGCAATGTCCGCGGGATTGGTGTCGCAGTTAATGTAAGAACGTCTACATTTGTTTTCAATTGTTTTATCTTTTCTTTATGCTTCACACCAAATCGTTGCTCTTCATCCACAATTAATAATCCTAAGTCTTTATACTCTACGTCTTTGGATAAAATTCTATGGGTGCCGACAACTACATCAACATTTCCACTCTTTAGTCCTTTAGTTGTCTCTGTTTGTTGTTTTTTGGTACGAAAACGACTCAATAACCCTATATTGATAGGATAATCTTGAAAACGTTCTCGAATCGTTTCATAGTGCTGCTGTGCTAAAATCGTTGTTGGCACTAGTATCGCCACTTGTTTCCCATCAGATACTGCTTTGAACGCAGCACGAATTGCCACTTCGGTTTTTCCATAGCCAACATCTCCACAAAGCAATCGATCCATAGGACGTTCTTTTTCCATATCTTCTTTAATTTCTTGAATACAACGTAACTGATCTTCCGTCTCCTGATAAGGGAACGATGCTTCGAATTCATGTTGTAATTCAGAGTCTGGCGAGAAAGCATAGCCTTGCTTCGCTTCCCTTTCCGCATATAGTTTAATTAGATCATCAGCAATATCCTCAACAGACGATTGTACTTTTCGTTTTACTTTCGTCCATTCTGATCCACCGAGCTTGTATAATTTTGGTTCTTTTGCTTCTGATCCAACAAATTTCTGAACAAGATCAATCTGATCAATCGGTACAAATAACTTATCATCACCAGAATATTTGATTAACATATAGTCTTTATGCAAGTTGCTTACTTCTAAAGTTTCTATACCTAAATACTTACCCACACCGTGATTGGCATGAACAACATAATCTCCTATTTTTAGTTCCTGATAACTTTTAATGCGCTCGGCATTCGATACTTTTGGTTGTTTTCGTTTATGCTTCATTCGCTTCTTAAACAACTCTTGTTCCGTAACAACCGCTAGCTTATGCATAGGAAATTCCGTTCCAGACTGGATATTTCCAACAATAATAGTAGGCATTTTAACTGGTAATACCGGATCTTTCTTACTTATTTGTGTCTCAATATCATAATCATCTAGTATAGAATGAACCTTTTCTGCTCTTTGTTCATCTGCGGCAAGTATTATGACGGAGTAATCACCTTTATCCCACCGTTGTAATTCATTTTTAAATAAATGCATCTGACCATGAAACTCCTGCATCGTTCGAGAAGATAGATTAATAACATTCTCAGGATTGGTATTTGGAATATGACGCATAAATACAGACATATAAATACGTTGTTGATTCATGCCCTCCATGACTTCATCCCAACCAAATGAAAATCGACTATTTTGCACCATCTTATTTCCTTCTAATAGGCTGGCATACCATTCTGCTTCCTCATGGTCTAGATTTATTGCTGTTTCACCGATTCTACTCATCTCATCAAAGAAAACGAGACCGTTATTAGGTAGATAATCTAATAAACTAGCTGGATTTGTGTACAGATATCCAATATATTTATACATTTCTTGAAAACGCTCTAACTGTTTAAAACGCGAAATATCATGTTCGATGACCTCTACCAATTGTTCTTTTGCTTCTGGTTTATTCATTTTTCTTAATGTTGTAGCTAATGCTTCTTCTAATTGTTCGGAAGTCTTTAATAAATCCTCATCCGTTAATAACAATTCACTTGCTGGACCGATACTAACTTCATCAAGTCTATCCAGCGAACGCTGAGACTCTGCATCGAAGTATCGAATGGAGTCGACTTCTTCATCAAAAAGTTCAATACGGATTGGGTGTTTTTCCGTAATCGGATAAATATCAATAATTCCACCACGTTTACTGAATTCTCCCGGCGAGGTAACCATAGAGGCATGCTCATATCCCATGTCTACTAGTGAACTCATATAGTGATCTATCTTAATATCATGACCTAATTTAAATAGAAGTTGATAATTATCCCAATAATTTTGTGGTGGAAGGATACGCTTCAAGGCAGCTACTGGTGCAATCAAAATTCCTGACTTATGGCGTGTCCATTCTGTCAATGCCTCTATTCGCTGTGCACGTAATTCCGGACTTGCAATCGCAATTTCTGAAGCAATCAATTCATTGATTGGATAAAGGTAGACACGTTCATCATCTACTAGTTCAACGAAATCATCATATAGTTGCTGTGCTTGAGCTAACTGATGGGTCACAATTAACACAGGTCGATAAATCGATTCATGAATAGCAGAAATTACTAAACTTCTAGCAGAACCACTTAACCCTGCTATCATCTGTTCTTTCATTCCACTAGTTACTCCTTCAACTATGGAATGAATATCTTCTTTTGATTTTAAAAATGTATGAATAGCTTTCATCGTTTGTCCCCTCTTATAACTGTATGTAAAAGCGCAAAAATGCCTTGGTTTATACCAAAGGCCCTTAAAAATATTTGCTTTATATCTTATTGTAAAAAGAAATCTAATTCATGGTAGTTTGGATGCTGTTCCAGTGTACGTTGACAATTTTCACAAATTGATTTCACCCGCATATTACCGTCTTGATCATAATATATCATATCGGTTAAGTCTTTATTTGTTAATTGATCAAATCCAAGTAAAGATACATCAATTTCCTTTTGATCTAGTTTTCCAATTCGTTGACCACAATGCCTACAATCATAATAAATTGTCATTTTACCACCCCAGTTAAACAATCTGTTACTAACAGTTTAACCGGGTTGAATTAGAATATACTTAATATATGATAAGCTATGCTCTACTGGTTAAAATCATTCATGACTTCTAAAAATGGTTTGCCTTTTATCCAGGCCTCTATTGCATCAGCCGCTTTTTCCACGCTCTCTGTCACTGCAGAAGTCTCTTGTTTTGGAAATTTACCTAACACATAATCAATCACTGGAGTGGCATTCATTGGTCGTCCAATACCTAAACGAACTCTCTTGAAATCTTTTGTGCCTAAATGATCAATCGTAGAGCGTACACCATTATGTCCACCATGACCACCTTTTTGACGAAGTCTAATTTTTCCAGTAGGTAGATCTAAATCATCATAAATAACTAATACATCATCTATATCTATATCAAAATAGTCCATTAACGGACCAATTGATTTACCAGAGAGATTCATAAATGTTTGAGGTTGTAATAGGATGACTTTCTCTCCATCGATATATTCTATGGAGTAATCCCCTTCAAACTTTGAATTATTTAGCTTCCATTTATAACGATGTAATAATTCATCAATGACAAAAAAGCCAATATTATGCCTCGTTTTTTTATATTTTCTTCCAGGGTTCCCTAGACCAACAATAAGTTTCATTTATATTCTTCCTTTTTAGTCGATGTTTAAAAATCTAAAAATAAGACCTTCAATGTACAAAATTCTCTGAGGATACGATCACAGCCCACTGGTTGTAAGCTTACCTAACCTTAGTCGTTTTTTCTTTTTGAACTCGTACTTTTATTATCATATACAAATACAACAACCCTTCTTGTCAAGAAGCATAATTCTATCCTAACAAAGAAGGGGATTTTTCAGTTGCATTATATTATTATTACATTTTTATTTAATACTTATCTTCTTATTCTTCGTCTGTAGAGTCTTTCTCAGCACCTACTAATTCCGGCTCTGCATTTTCATCTACATCGTCTGCTTCTAGATCTTCTTCAGTTGTCGGTGGTGTAATTGAAACAACAGAAGTATCTGGATCTTCTAATATTTCATAGTTACCTACTACTTTAATATCAGATACCATTATACTATCACCAACATCCAAATCAGATACATCGATAACAATTTCTTCTGGAATTTCATTCGGTTTTGCACGAACTAATATTTCATAGAATGGCTGTTGTAATACGCCACCCTCTTTTTCACCTTTGGATTCCCCATCAAGACGAACCGCTACATTTACATCCATTTCTTCGGACATATTCACAATATAGAAGTCTGCATGTAGTAATTCATCTTTAATCGGATCAATTTGGTAGTCATGAAGCATAACATCAACACTATTATTCTCTACTTGTAGAGATATAATTGCATTTCGACCTTCATCTCGAACCGTTTTTACTAATTCAACACTATCAACTGAAACATTTTTAGGGTCTTTTGCTTTACCGTAAACAACCGCTGGTACTCTTCCGCTTAACCTAATTTGTTTTGTTGCTGATTTTGTAAGATCTTCTCTTTTCGTTGCGTTTAATTTTACTGCCATTAAAATCACCCTCCAAGTTTATTAAAAACATTCGTTATAACTTATATTTTCTTTTTGTTAAATACTTATGCTTCATCTTGGTTGTAAAAAACGGTCAATATCATTAATACCCGAAATCAGATCGTACTAAACATTAATCAAAAAGGATACTTACGGATTGCATTTCATGAACGCGAATAATCGCTTCACCAATTAATGGAGCTACCGATAAAGCTGTAATTTTTGCACTAAATTTTTCATCAGGTAATGGAATACTATCAGTAATCACTAGTTCCTTAATTTTAGAGTTATCGATGCGCTCGATCGCAGGTCCAGATAAAACAGGATGTGTACAACATGCATATACTTCTTTTGCACCGTTCTCAATGAGGGCATTCGCTGCAAGCGTAATGGTACCAGCAGTGTCAATAATATCATCAATTAATATCGCTGTTTTCCCTTCAATATTCCCGATGATATTCATGATTTCCGCAACATTTGGTTTTGGTCGACGTTTATCAATTATTCCAATTGGTGCTTTTAAGCGGTCTGCCATTTTTCTTGCTCTTGTAACTCCTCCATGGTCTGGAGAGACAACAATAACGTCATCCAGATTTTTCTGTTCAAAATAGCTCGAAAGAATTGGAACACCTTGTAAGTGATCAATAGGTATATCAAAAAATCCTTGAATTTGTGGTGCATGTAAATCTAATGTAATCACACGATTTGCACCTGCTTTTTCAATTAAATCAGCTACTAATTTAGCCGCAATAGGTTCTCTAGAACGAGCTTTACGATCTTGTCGTGCATAACCATAGTATGGCATTACGATATTAATGGATTTTGCAGAAGCTCGCTTTAATGCATCAATCATAATTAACAATTCCATAATATGCTGATTAACAGGGGCACAAGTAGATTGTACTACATATACATCACAGCCACGAACACTTTCCTCAAGGTTTATTTGTACTTCTCCATCACTGAATTTTGAAACCGTACATTTTCCTAAGTTTGTTCCTATATGTGTAGCAATTTCATTTGCTAACTCAGGGTTTGAATTTAATGAAAAAACTTTTAACGACGAATCTTTATAACTGGATGTCATTTTTTGATTACCTCCATAAAATTGTTAATCTATTTTTTGAATTTAGATGCATATTCTTCCTTATTCGTTTGTCTTGCTCTTGCTATCGATAATGCATTTTCGGGTACATTTTTTGTAATAGTAGATCCGGCAGCTACGTAAGAACCTTTTCCAACCGTTACAGGTGCAATTAGATTCGAATTACAACCAATAAATGCATCATCTTCAATTGTAGTTAAATACTTATTCGTACCGTCATAATTTACTGTAATGGTTCCGCAGCCAACATTAACACGTTCTCCAACGTCAGCATCACCAATATAGCTTAAATGAGATACTTTACTATGGTCTCCTAGGGTTGTTTTCTTAATCTCTACGAAATTTCCAACCTTTGTATCGTTACCCACGTGTGACGCTGGTCTAATATGGGCAAATGGACCAATATTTACTCTATTCCCTATTTTACTACTTGTAGCAACACTATGTCTTATGACAGTTTCCTCTCCAACTTCACAATCCTCAAGTTCAGTATGCGGGCCGATTTCTGCCCCAGTACGAATAATTGTTTCACCCTTTAATACTGTTCCAGGATGGAGAATAACATCTGATTCAATTTGTACATCCGGTTCAATATAAGTTTGTTCAGGATCAATAATACTGACACCATTGCGCATATGTTCTTCATTAATGCGCTTTTTCATTATTTTTTCAGCTTCTGCAAGTGCTATACGATCATTTATTCCAATTGTCTCATCAAAATCAGGAGTCAAGAACGCACTAACCGTATCCCCTTGATGGCGCAATATCTTAATTACATCAGGTAAGTAATATTCGCCTTGTGCATTATCATTGGAAACCTCTTTTAAAGCAGCAAATAAGGCTTGATTGTCAAAACAATACGTCCCCGTATTAATTTCCTGAATTAATCTTTCACCTTCATTGGCATCTTTATGTTCAACGATTCTCTCAACCTCGTCTTGATCATTTCTAACGACACGACCGTATCCCATTGGGTTTTCTACTTTGGTTGTAAGAACACTTGCTTTAGCTCCTGTTTGCTCATGATATTGAATCAGTGCTTCGAACGTTTCATCACGAATAAGAGGTGTATCTCCACAAGCAACAACTGTTACACCCTTTTCATCTTTCAATAGATCCTCTGCCTGTAAAACAGCATGGCCGGTACCTAGCTGTTCCTTTTGATATGCAAATTCACTTGAAGAGCCAAGTTGTGCCTTCACCTTTTCTGCTCCAAATCCAACAATAGTAACAATTTTATTTAAGTTAACCTGTTGCAGCTGATCAACGACATGTTGCACCATTGGTCTGCCAGCAACTGGATGAAGCATTTTATGTAGCTTTGATTTCATCCTAGTCCCTTGCCCCGCTGCTAATATTACAGCAAATCGATTCGCCATTAGGAAACCTCCATTATCTCTAAATATCCACTTAAAAATATATCGTAATTGGCCCATCTTTTCAATAAAAGTGAAAACATTGATACATTAAAGGAATTAGTTGGAAACAATAGAATATTATGGAGTGTCACAGCATCTAGCTAAAAAGCAAGCTACAAAGGACTAAAGTCCAATTATCGCAAAAATATATCGTTTCAGTACAATTCCCTTATAGGATAGAAAATTTCGGGGAACTTTTTTGATAACAACAAAAAAGAAGGATAACCTGCTTTAAGATTAAATCCTTCTCCTATCACAATCATATTTAATTATGAAGCACCTGCTTCTTCGTAGTTTACTTCATCTTCGCCCGCCTTTTGATATTCCGCTAATACAGCTTCTTGGATTTTAGAACGGGTTCCGGAGTTAATAGGGTGTGCTATGTCCCTAAATTCACCATCTGGAGTTCGTTTTGATGGCATAGCCACAAATAGTCCATTATTACCGTCGATTACGCGTATATCATGGACAACAAACTCTTGGTCTAACGTGATTGATGCAATCGCTCGCATTCTTCCTTCTGTATTTACGCGGCGTAATCTAACGTCAGTCACTTCCATGATGTTTCACCACCTTTTCTCTTTGATCTTACTTCTTAACTAATTCAACAAAACAAATAAAATTCCTGCTTTAAATTGCAAAAAAAATGAAATATTTTAATAATAATATAAGAAAAAGGTAATAGATGAAAAATCACGGATAAAAAGACCTAATAAATTATACATCTAATTGTTATAGTTACCTGGTAATATCGTAATTGTATTATTTTGTAGATCTACATGCGAAATTTTTATTAAAGAAGTATAGTCATTAACAATTCTTTCTTCCTCATCTTCAGCTTCTGCTAATACACCAATTGCTTTTACTGTTGCATTAAATTCTTCCAGTAAACTCTTTATCCCAGCAATTGTTCCTCCTGCCATCATAAAATCATCAATGATACAGACATTCGATCCTTCTTTTAAACTACGCTTAGGTAATACCATTGTTTGTATCTTACGAGATGAACCAGATACGTAATTAATACTAACAGATGATCCTTCCGTAACTTTTGGATCTCTTCTGGCGATCACTACTGGCACACTTAAAAATGAGGCAACAGCATACGCTAAGGGAATTCCTTTGGTTGCTACCGTTACAATTGCATCTATTTCTAAATTGGAAAAACGAGAAGCAAACACTCTTCCAATTTCACGAACCATTTTTGGATCTCCTAATATATCACTCATATAAAGATATCCACCTGGCAAAATACGGACTGGGTCTTCTAGTTGACGTTGCAGTTCCGTTATAAATGCTTCACTTTTTTCAGAAGTAAATTCTGGTATATAATGTACTCCACCACCAGCTCCAGTGGTTCGTTGTAAATATCCCATTCCTTGCTGCTGAAATACGTCATGAATGATATCTAAATCTTCACTAATCGAGGACTTCGTTGTATTACAAAGCTCTACAAAATGAGTTAGTTTAATGTGCTTTCTTGGATTTTCCAGGAAATAATCTGTCAAAACTACTAATCGATTACTTCTTTTCACGTTGTTACACCTCCAAATCCGAATGTTTTAAATATAATATATCATTAATATACGACTTTAAACAATACTCACCCTAAAATCCGTACCAATTGTACATCCTCACAAAAACCACGCATACTATTATAAATCCGTTGTGCTTTACTGAAATGTTGCACTAGACCAAATACAGTTGGTCCGCTACCACTCATTATCGCTCCATCTGCACCAGCTTGTAGCATTGCATTCTTAATTCGGAAAACCTCCGGATGAATCGCAAATGTTATATCTTCCAAAGCGTTTCCTAAACTCATACAAATTTGATAAAAATCTCTTTGTTGTAGTGCCTCTAAAACTTTTTTGGTATCAGGATGATGAAGGTTTTGTAGATTAATCCGTTCAAAAATCGTTCTAGTGGATACTCCTATATCTGGTCTTGCAGTAATTACCCAACAGTTTGGTGGTGATGGAAGCAACTCAATTTGATCTCCGAACCCTTTTGCGATTGCTGTCTTTCCGTATACACAAAAAGCTACATCCGCCCCCAGGTTTGAACCTAATGTTGCTAAATCTTTCAAAGGCGCATTTACGTGAAATAAGCGATTTAATCCTCGTAAAACAGCTGCAGCATCTGTACTCCCTCCAGCAAGACCTGCAGATACAGGAATGTTTTTTTCAATATGGATACGAACTCCGTATGGAATTTGATATGTGTTTTTAAATAATTTAGCTGCCTGGTAAGCTAAATTTCGTTCATCACTGGGAACATATCTGCTTTCCAACGCAACTTGAATCTCATCCTTAGGAAGTTGTTGTAATTCGATTCGGTCAGATAAATCAATGGTTGTCATCACCATTTCAACATCATGATAACCATCATCTCGTTTATGCAAAACATCTAAAGACAGATTAATCTTTGCAGGTGCTTTCTCCATGACAATCACCAGATCACCTACCTTTCTTTCTTTATACACGGGCTTAAAAATATAGATTATTGTACCATATTCGAGATATTGAGGCGAATAAATATTAAATAGAGGTATAAATAGAGGTATAAATACTTCCTTAAGTAAATTCTCAAAAGACGAATTAAAAAAAAGACAAATCCCTAAATTTAGGATTTGCCTCTCATCTGTTGCTCAGCGATCTCTATTGCTCGCTTCACCATATTTCCGGCATCTCTTGATTTAATGCCTCCCCAACCTTCTTGCTTTACCGTATCGTAAAACCCTAACTCCTTAGCTATTTCCTCTTTCATTTGCGTTGACATAATTCCACGTCTTCCCATGAAAAAGTTCCCCCTCTAAATAAGCTTTTACTATCCGGCAACTATAGTTTATGTAACTTTATATAAGATAGACGAGTTAGAATTATCCAAGCGAGGTAGTAATTAAAATGCATAAAGTGGAGACTTACGTCCTGTGGTTTCCTTCAGATACCTCTTTTGCTTTGCCTCATCTACATGCGGGATAAATAAGAATATGTATTATTCATTTCCTGAAGCAAAAACATATGAAATCAAAAATTTTATACTTACTAAAAAAACAGTAGACGAAGACTTGTCTACTGTTTCTAAGTTATTGTTGAACTTCTTTTAGAAAATTCAACTCTACCGTCTCTGTTAGTATGTCTGCATAGCTATAGGAAACACGTTCGAATGCATTTTCGTCTTGATCAAGCTCTACGATAAAAACGGATGGGTATGTCTCTGCCAGTATTCCACACCGTTCAATCGTCTTTCTCCGTCCACCATTTGCTTTGAGTGTTAATCGTTGACCTACCTGACACTCAAGACCTTGCTTAATTTCTATTAATGTCTTTGCCACTACACTCCACCTCACATAGGATAATTTTAACATACCCCTGTCCAAAAGTCAAACAAAACTTTATATTATATCAGCATATTGTTTTTGCTGTCAACAATAATTTTTGTCTATTTATGTTATTATGTGTAGATATTCATTAAATATGTATATTTTGTTAAGAAAAGCAAACTGATAATCATTTTAGATAGCTAATAACTGTCTATAAATAAAAAAAGAGCCCTCTCTTTTCTGGAAGACTCTTTACATTTCCTCTTCATTACTATCCTCTACAAAAGGCATACCCGTTCGTAATAAACCTTTCGTTTCGATACCACCTAATCCTCTTTCTCCTGTTAACGTGTTTCTAAGTGCTTCCCAAACCGATACACTCTCCATAAAAGGTGTATATGCTATTTTGGCAACAATATAAACAGGATCTAACGCATGGATATTTACTCTCGAAGGGGAGCTAGCAAAATTGGCACCAGCGCGAATAATGGATTCAAAATGTGACTGACATGCGCCCGCAAAAATAATTAACTGATCAAGGTTAGGGACCACTCTTCTTGCTTCCCTTACTGTTTCCACGAAATACTTTGAATGCCGATATGCACGCAAATCATTCTTTAATCCCTTGTTTTTTGAATATGCATCATGACCTGTAATAACAAGTATATCTGGTTGAATACGTTCCAATAGATCATTAATTTCTTCTGGCATTTGCACTTCTGTTAAATGCACCCCGTGAACTTGTAATCCTATTCGTTGATATAATTGTATACATTTTCGTAAATAGTTTGCATCTCCATCCATATGCAATACTTTCGCAGGTAATTGAAAATAATTGGCTGCATTCGAATACCCTTCGGTTGCCTCATAATTTCGTTTTTCCTTCATTAACTGATAATCTTGCCTAAATAATCTATACGATGTTTCTTGCTTTTCTTTTTCCTGTTCTTTTCTTCTCTTTTTCTCTCGCTGATCTACTTTTGTTAAATCATTAAGAGGGGCGTCTGCAGCTAATCGCATATCCTCTCCATGCAAAACAGCGATATCTTTTTTAATCTCTATTACACGAAATAATAAATCATGTTCATATGACTTTCGTGTCACCAGCTCTCCATTTGCAATAACCATCAGTACACCTCACACGATATGTCTCCTATACCATATGAGAAAAAGCAGGCTATTGTGCCTTTTGCATACCAACCTACTATACATATTATTTAAGTTCTTGGTATTGATAAAACGAATTTGCTACTTGTGCGAATTCGTCCATGGTCAGTGACTCGCCTCTTCGAATCCCATCAACCCCTGCTTCTTGTAATATGTGTTCAATTTTCTCTTTATCATGAACTCCTTTAAAAAAGCGGGAGAGATTATTTTTTAATGTTTTACGGCGCTGTGCAAAGCTTGCTTGGATAATTTCAAAAAAGAAATCTTCATCGGTAACATCTACAGGAGGCTGTTGCCGGATAGTTAGTTGCAATATACTTGAATCGACATTCGGTTGTGGCATAAATACTTGCTTTGGTACATTCATTACTACTTTTGCCTCGCTATAATATTGTACTGCAAGACTTAAGGAACCATAGCTTTTCGAATTCGGTTTGCCAGACATTCGATCTGCTACTTCTTTTTGAATCATGACTGTTAAACTTGTTACTGGTAACCGGTCACGAATTAATTTCATTAAAATAGGAGTCGTAATGTAATACGGTAAATTTGCCACGACATGAACTTCTTGACCTTCTTGAAAATGTTCTGCAATAACTTGTGTCACATCCGCCTTTAAAATATCTTGGTGGATCACAAATACATTCGAATATTCACCCAATGTATCTTCTAATATAGGCAATAGTCGTTGGTCAATTTCAAATGCAACAACTTTATCCGCATGTATTGCCAACTGCTCCGTCAATGCTCCAATTCCTGGACCAATTTCAATTGCAGCAGTATCTTTTGTAATACCTGCATGGCGGATGATATTTTGTAAAACCGAAACATCCACTAAAAAGTTCTGTCCTAAACTTTTTTTAAATGTGAAATGATATTTACCTAAAATTTCCTTCGTTTTAGAAGGAGTTGCGATGTATTTGGTCGTCATGTTGAACCTCCTGATCTATTAATTCCATAGCTTCATCTAACTGTTTTTTACTAATTTGGAACTGTGTGAGTCGCTTTAATAATTGCTTACCGTTAGTGTGTCCGATTTTCAATCGTTTCCCTAACCTTTCACGGCGTTCACTTGCCTTTTTTCCACCAATTAGTCCATAATCAATAAGGTCCGCCTTATTGATATCACTTGTTTTCATTTCCTCTAATTCATATACATGTTCCAACGCTTTTTGTATTGCTTCTACACTGGCATGTTCAATTCCTAAACTCGCACGGTCAGATTTATTATTTTTGGCTTCTTCTTTTGGTAAAAAAGCATGTTTACATCCTGGGATATGTTCATTAATAATATTACGAATACGTTCGCCCGGGTAATCAGGATCCGTAAATATAATTACTCCACGTTTTTCTTTAGCATGACGAATTTTTTCCAATGTTTGTTTGTTTATCGCTGAACCATTCGTTTCAATTGTATCCGCATCGACTGCTAATTGGATTCGAGCTGTATCATCCCTGCCTTCTACCACAATTATTTCCTTCACTCTCATAACCTTTCCTCCGAACATACAAAAATAATGCTCTTACCATAATAGCATGATAAGAGCATTTTATCCTTCGTCATATAAAAATATGCTAATCTAAAATTGTCACTTTCACAGTGCGTACACCCCATGCATACGCATCAGAACTAGATGGCACATGCACATCGATACGATTGCCGACAATATTGCCGCCCGTATCTCCAGCAACAGCTTCACCATATCCTTCTACATGTACTTTCGTACCAAGTGGAATGACGTTAGGGTCTACTGCGATAATTTTCATATTGGGATTACTACTTAAATTAATGCCGGTAGCAGTAACACCAGAACAACCACTACAACTAGCTGTAAAAGCACTAGCTTTCATTGTTAAAGTTTTTCCATTTGAACCCGAACTCGCATTCTTAGATGATTGATTGGTATGATTGCTGGATGCTTGCTGAGCTTTAGGTTCTTTTGTTCCAACTGCAATTACTTTTGCTACACTGTCTTTTACAACTTCGTCAATAAGTTCTCTGTCTACTTCATCCCCGTTCTCCATCGTAACCATGTATGTTTTTGTGACTTGACCATTTTCACCCTCAGTAATTACTTTTTCTTCTCCCTTTGGCAAGGAGCTATCCTCTTTTGTTTGTGTTTCATAATCAATTGTTTCTTCGACTACTTTTTCTTCCTTTGTTACTCGAACTACTTCTATTTTGTCTCCTTTTTCAACTTCTTCATCTAAACCAGGAGTTATTTTATCTTTGCTGTCTTGATCATAAGATACCCCAGCCTTTTCTATAATTTCTTTAACTGTTCCGCCAGTTGTCATGACAGTTGTGTTGTCATTTCCATTCTGAATCTCTACCTCAAAGGCTGTTATAACATCTATGTGTAGTCCATCTTCTATCTTACTTGAAGTTTTATGAGATAATTGATCGTCTTCTGTAAACATTAGATTATTTTCCTCAAAAAATGCTGCAATCGTTTCGGCAGTTGTACTGTAATCTTTTTCTTTGCCATCAATCGCAATGGTTATATCTTTAGCAGCTACATAATCAATTGTCATTCCTGATTGAATCAAGGCATCCAATTGATGCGATAAGAGATCATGTTTGCCAACATCAACTCCTAATTCGGTCAGAAGCTCTCCAACAGTATCTTTGTGTGTGTTGATTGTTTGTTCTTCTCCGTTTTCAGCAAATACTACTTCCGCTTTTGTCGCTTCGTACATTACAAAACTCGAAAAAAGAATTAATACAAAAACACCAATACCTGATGTTATCAATTTCTGTTTCGACCTTGATAACCTTGAAATTAGCTTCATCATAAAAGCCCCCCTCACTTCCAATTGATTATATTAACAGGTATATGCAAAGTCAAAGCTATTCCGTTTACGGTTCGTTTACAAACCAATTACATTTATCCTGGTAATTCATCAATAATCTAGGGATATTGGACGAAATGCTATGATGCACCTAGTCCTAAAGCTTGTTATCAAATTGTAAAAAAAGAGGATAAACAGTCCGTTTATCCTCTTGATTTTTTCCATTTTTTAGTTCGATTATGACAATAAAGAGTAATTTTTATTCGTTAATATTAAAAAATTGTCTTGCATTCCTAGTAGTAATTTCACCAATTTCTTCTACACTCATATCTCTTAAAGAAGCAATTTGTTCGGCGACTAATCGAACATAAGCAGGCTCATTTCTTTTTCCTCGATTTGGATGAGGAGCTAGAAACGGCGCATCTGTTTCAATTAATAAACGGTCTAAAGGAACTTCTTTTGCAACTTCTTTTGGAAGCGGTGCGTTCTTAAAGGTTACAGGTCCACCTAAAGAAATATAGAAATTCATGTCCAAACAATCTTGTACATATTTGACCGAATCATTGTAACAATGCATAATTCCGCCAATCTCTTTTGCATTTTCTTCTTGTAAAATTTTTATAATATCTTCCGTTGCTTCTCGATTATGAATAATTATCGGCATGTTTACTTTTTTTGCAAGTGCTATTTGCTTACGGAATACTTCTTTTTGAATATCCCTTGGTGATTTATCCCAATGATAGTCAAGCCCCATTTCTCCAATGGCAACCACTTTTGGATGGAAACTTAATTGTTCAATCCATTTAAGATCTTCTTCAGTCATATCAATAGCATCTACAGGGTGCCAACCTACTGCAGCATAAATAGCCGGATAGCTTTCTGCAATCTCTATTGCTAATGGTATTGTCTCTCGATCAAACCCGACAACCACCATATTCTTCACGCCGGCATCATACGCTCGTTGAATAGTTTTTTCACGATCGTCTTCAAATTGTTTCGCATTTAAATGTACATGAGTATCAAATAACATACCTGTTCATCCTTTTCTTTTTGTTGAATAAAAATCGAGCTATAATTCGGATATCCAAGAACTGTCACCCAATTATAGCTCGGTACGAATTACCTTTTAGTTTTTACTTTTTACTTTAGTTCTTTTACACTTAAGAAATTGACGAACCATTAGGGGCTTCACTTGGTGCTTCGACAATTTGTAGTTTGCCGTCGTATTCCGCTGATAATATCATACCTTGACTAATTTCTCCACGCATTTTACGTGGCTTCAAATTAGCGACGATGACAACTTTTTTCCCGATTAATTGCTCCGGTTCTGAGTAGTATTCAGCTATACCAGAAAGTATTTGTCGATCTCCTTTATCTCCAGCGTCTAATCGGAATTTTAATAGCTTATCTGCGCCTTCTACTTTACTACAATCTTTAACTTCAGCCACTTTCAGCTCAACCTTATCAAATACATCATATTTAATCTGTTTTTCTTTTTCAGATATAAGGTCAGTCTCATTAGGATCCCAGTCGCCAGCCTTATCTTCTGAAGTAGTACCTTTTGCGCCATTAGCCATTTGTTCACGAATATACGCAGCTTCTTCATCCAAATCAAGACGAGGAAAGATTGGTGTACCTTTCTTAACAACGGTTGTATTTTTTGGGAAATTGCCGAAACCAATTGTATTCCAATCTAATCCATATTCTTCTCCTAGACCAAGTTGTTCTGCAATTTTCTTCGGTGCATGAGTTAAGAACGGTTGTAACATAAGTGCAGCCGCATGTAAACTTTCTGCTAAATGAACCATTACACTTGCTAACTCATTTCTACGACCTTCATCTTTTGCTAATATCCAAGGCTCTGTTTCATCAATATATTTGTTCGCTCTCGAAATTAAGATCCAAACTTGTTTTAATGCATCACTAAATTGCATGCCTTCCATTTGTTTTTCATATTCTTCGACGGCGTTATTTGCAATTGTTTGTAATTCACCATCAACACTCGTTACTTCACCTTTAAATTCAGGCACCTTTCCATCAAAATACTTGTTAATCATCGCCACTGTGCGATTTAATAAGTTTCCAAGATCATTTGCTAAATCGTAATTTACTCGAGAAATAAAATCTTCCGGTGTAAAAACTCCATCGCTACCAAAAGCAACTTCACGCATGAGGTAGTAACGCAACGCGTCTAAACCATAACGTTCGACAAGCATTTCTGGATAAACGACATTCCCTTTTGATTTCGACATTTTTCCATCTTTCATTAAAAGCCAGCCATGGGCAAAGACTTTTTTTGGTAGAGGTAAGTCTAGAGCCATTAACATAATCGGCCAATAAATAGTGTGGAATCGTACGATCTCTTTTCCAACCATATGCACATCCGCTGGCCAAAATTTGTCATAAAGGGAAGTATCATCTGTACCATATCCTAAAGCTGTAATATAGTTGGTAAGTGCATCAATCCATACATATACAACGTGTTTTGGATTGCTTGGAACCTGTACCCCCCAGCTAAATGTTGTACGAGAAACTGCTAGATCCTCTAAACCCGGTTTAATAAAGTTATTAATCATTTCATTTTTTCGAGATTCTGGTTGGATAAATCCTGGATTGTCCTCATAGAATTTTAACAAGCGATCCGCATATTTACTCATCCGGAAGAAATAAGATTCCTCTTTAATTAATTCTACTGGATGTCCACTATCTGGAGACTTACCGCCGATAACATTTCCATCGGCATCTCTTTCAACATCCTCTAACTGCGTTTCAGTATAGAATGTCTCATCAGGAACCGAATACCATCCTTCATACTCATCTAAGTAAATATCACCTTGTTCTAAGAATCGTTCAAATATATCCGCGACTACTTTTTTATGTTGTTCTTCTGTTGTACGAATAAATTTATCATTACTAATTTCTAACGTATTCCATAATTTTTTCATCCCTTCAGCCATATCATCTACATAGGCTTTTGGAGAAATATTCATCTCTTTCGCTTTTTGTTCTATTTTTTGTCCATGCTCATCACTACCTGTTAAATAAAAAACGTCAAATCCACGCATGCGTTTATATCGTGCCATTACATCACATGCGATTGTAGTATACGCATTTCCAATATGTAACTTTCCACTAGGATAGTATATTGGCGTCGTTATATAAAATGCATTTTCTCTTGCCATTCGTTGTGCCTCCTAAATCTCTTCCTTATTATATATAGATTCTATTGTAGCTATTATAACGTAATTTGCCAAATCGTGTACATTTACCGCTCTTTGCTTCTTCTATACCGTTGCCATTATTGTGACGAAATAAACGGTGACCAAAGAACTAATCAAATTTTTCCACTTTTAGTAAAATTTGATTGACAAGTGAGCAATTTGTTGGTATTCTGATTTTAATATAGGTGTCGAACCATGGCGATTTTTTTATGTAGTATCATCAATAAGGAAAATTCGGATAAATACTTGTTTGAGGAGAGTTAATATCCGTATTTTTTCGAGTATGGGGGAGTCAAACAATGAAATCAACTGGAATTGTACGTAAAGTCGATGAATTGGGCCGTGTAGTAATACCCATTGAATTACGTCGCACATTGGACATCCACGAAAAAGACACAATGGAGATCTATGTAGATAATGATAAAATTGTTCTCAAGAAATACAAACCTAATATGACTTGTCAAATTACTGGAGAAGTTTCCGATGAAAATTTGTCTATTGCAAATGGTAATTTAGTCCTCAGTCCAGCAGGTGCTCAAATTCTGTTGGAAGAAATACAGTCCCGTTTCAAATAAGCCATATTCGGTGCTAAATCTTATTTACGTTGTATAAAGAAAGCTGACAACTCTATTGAATTGTCAGCTTTCTTTATGTTTGGATATGATAAGCCTGATAAACTTCTCGTTTAGGAATTCCTCGATCTACTGCAGTTTGCTTTATCGCTTCTTTACTGTTAAAACCTGACGTACTTATATAATAAGTGACATGTTCATGTAAAGTCATTGACTCCCACCATGTCGATTCTTGTCGAATATCGGCTTCATCCGACATATTTCGACCTTCCACCATGACAACAAATTCTCCACGCATTTCATTTTTCATACACCATGAAAAAATTTCTTCTGCTGTCCCTCGAACATACTCTTCAAAGCGTTTGGTTAGTTCTCTACCTAATGCCATATTTCTATTTCCATATGTCTCTTGGATCACTTCTACTGTATCCTTAACCCGATATGGAGATTCATAAAAAACGATTGTACCTTCTGTTTTTTGTAAATCCTCTAGTATTTGTTTTTTCTCTTTTTTCTTCCGGGGTAAAAAACCATAAAAAGTGAAGGGTTGTGTCGTTAATCCTGAACCTACTAATGCAGATAGAGCTGCGTTTGCCCCTGGAAGAACAATTACTTTTAATTCCTCTGCTATTGCTGCTTGTACAAGTTCAACACCCGGATCGGATATTGCAGGCATACCAGCATCACTGACTAATGCGACCATTTCTCCATCTTTTATTCGCTCCATCAGCTGATTCACACGACTTTGATGATTATGTTCGTGATAACTAATTAAAGGTGTCTCTATCTCAAAGTAATGCAGAAGCTTCTTCGTATTACGAGTATCTTCTGCAGCAATTACCGATGCTTCTTTTAACATACGAATGGCACGATACGTTATATCTTCAAGATTTCCAATTGGTGTTGGTACTACATACAAAGCGGCATCCTCATTCTCAAAGCTTTTTTGTATATTCACGTGTCATCACTCCTGTACTTGGAATTCAATTAGCTTCAGCTTTTCAAAGCGGGGTAATTGTTTAATGCGATATTCTTCTTGCATTGCTTCTGACTTATTGAGAAATTGCTTTACATACAATACTTCAAATGGACCTCTACCTCGTGTATACTTAGCACCTTTGCCCGTTTCATGCATTTGTAAACGATGCTCTAGATTATTCGTATACCCCGTATAAAGAGATTGATCACGACAACGTAATATATAAACATAATGTTGTTCATCCATAAATAATTTCCTCCGCCTGTTTCGTATAGGTTCCATCCTTTTCATAGATGTATAGAGGCGGTAAGATTTTTATGTCTGCTTTTCCATCTCGAATACCTTCGATCAATAGCATATTTGCCTCTTTCCCTTGCTTCGGATAAACAAACTGGATTCGTTTTGGTTCAACATTATACTTTCTAAACAGCTCCATAATATCAACTAACCTACCTGGACGATGCACCATCGCTACTTTTCCTCCCGGACGCACATGTAATTTACATGCGCGTATCACGTCCTCTAAAGTACAATACACTTCGTGTCGGGCAATTGTTAAGTGTTCATTTATATTATGTTCTGATTTGGAAGGGGTTTTAAAATATGGTGGATTACAAGTAACCACATCGAAACTGCTCTGTCCAAGTACTGCTTGCATATCTTTTAAATCTCCATGAATCATATGCAATTGTGCTTGTAATTGATTTAATTGCACATTCCGCTCAGCCATATGATAGATACGTTCTTGTAACTCCACTCCTGTGATCTCTGCTGTTGTTTTGCGTGATAACAATAAAGGAATAACACCATTTCCCGTACATAAATCTAATATGGTACCTCTTTTTTTAGGAATCGATGCAAAATCAGCAAGTAATACAGCATCTAAAGAAAATGCGAATGCGGTTGGACTTTGTATTATCTTCATCTCATTGTTTGCTAATAAATAATCTGTTCGTTCATCATCATAAAGTTCTACCATAGTGATCCCTCTTTATCCTGTCTTGTTCGATTTTATTAAAATGAAGAAAGGCTATCTCCAAATTAGTTGACTAATCTTTGCAACCGTACCCGTAATATACAGAGAATCAAAAGCTCCTTCATAAGTAGTATAACCTTATTTTTAAGTCACTTCATTAATTTTTCCCCGTATATGCGGTAACATCCCGTTGCTACAAATTAAATCACTAAGCTAGAGACAGCCCATGTAAAATCTTATTAAGAAAGGACCTATCATTCTTACAAGATAATATTATTTCGTTTTGTCAAAGAAATCTAAACAAAAGATGCAGTCTTCATTTCTGCGTGGACTCCCAAATTCAAGGTTACAAATATGAAATCCTTCTTCATATAATCTGGCTAAATTATCATACCCTTCACCGGGAAGTGCATGAGGTTTCTTTTTTGTTTCATTCAATGGTTGTTTTGAATCAGTATCTCCATCTTGTCGGTACTCTTCTAGATGATGGCGCAAATGGTGATTTTCATGTGCTAAACGATGATTTTCTTCCAGTAAATCACTTAACTTACCTTTTAAATCACCCAATTGTTCATAAAGCTCTCCAATTTGCTTTTCCATGTCGGAAACCTGATCAAATATTTCTCTGTTTCCCACGCCCACTCACCTCATCATTCTGTGGCTTGCGCAACTATTCCTTCTTCGATTAATTCATCTAATGTATATTCTACCACGCGTTCTTTTTCAGGCAACTCAATTTGTATCATGCGCTCTAAGATATTAAGTCCTACTACTTTACCTTCTCCATATGGCGTTTTCATAGACTTGCCAATATCAGGTAATTCTTTTTTTGCTGTTTCATAATCGTCATTTTCATATTTTAAACAACACATTAATCTACCGCATAGACCAGATATTTTTGCTGGATTCAATGAGAGATTTTGATCTTTCGCCATTTTTATCGATACTGGTTCAAAGTCACCTAAAAACGTAGAGCAGCATAACATTCGACCACAAGGACCTATACCACCAAGCATTTTTGCTTCATCACGTACTCCAATTTGTCGCAATTCAATACGTGTTTTAAACATGGACGCTAAATCCTTTACTAGATTACGAAAGTCAACACGACCATCAGCAGTGAAGTAAAAGATGATTTTGTTTCTATCAAATGTATATTCTACTTCTACTAAATTCATATCTAGATCATGGTGCTCAATTTTCTCTGTACATATATCAAAGGCTTTTTGAGCCTGTTCTTGATTTTCAACGACGGTTCGTTTGTCTTTATCATCCGCTACACGAATAACCTTCTTAAGTGGTAATACAACATCTTCTTCATCTACCTGCTTATTCGTGATCACTACTTTACCAAATTCAATTCCTCGAACCGTTTCAACAATGACGTAACTATCTAACTCTATATTATCTTCGTCTGGATCGAAGTAATAGATTTTTCCCGCTTTCTTAAATCTTACCCCTATAACTTCTAGCATTTTTTCACCTCTGTATTTGAAGTGCTAATTGTTCCATTACTAACGTCGGTTGGACATTTTGCTTTAATTTACGTTTCGCTGTTAAAATCAGCTGCAATGTAAATAATAATTGTTCTTTAGAAAAAGACATCATTGCCCGTTCCATTTTCGCATCATCTTGCGGTAACAAGACTGTTGTAGAGACTTCTTTTATATGTTGATGAAGGATATCTTGAAATCCTAATAATAATAAATCCAATCCCATTTGTTGCTCTGTACGTTCTTTAAAATGAGGGATCCATTGTTGGTGAATAAATAAATAAACATCCTCTGGCTTTTGAACATACATTTCTATTAATTGTACCACTATCTTTCTTGCACCTGCAAACCACTCATCTTGGTGTAATGATAATGCTTCTTTTGTATTATTCGTCAGAGCACTTAAAAGATTCGCTTCAAATTGTTGAACCCCTTCAGCTTGCAATCTTTGATTCAGTACATCAGGAGGTAACGGCTGTAATTCTATGATTTGGCATCTTGAACGGATAGTTGGTAGAATCGAGTGTCCATTTTCAGTCATCATAATAGCAGTCGTTTGTTTACTAGGTTCTTCTAAAAATTTGAGCAAACGATTTGCCGCATTTATCGTTAATGTATCGGCATCTTGAATGACATATACTTTTTGATTCGATTCCATCCCTGAATACGTGAATTCCTTTTGCAAATTACGTACCTGTTCAATTTTTATCGATTGTCCATCTGGTTCAATCCAATGTACATCAGGATGATTTCCCGAATCTATCCGTTTACAGTTATTACATGTATGACAAGGATTCGCTCCTTCACGATGCAAACAGAATAAGTATTTTGCTAATAATAGCGCAATATCACGCTTCCCGGTTCCTCGTTCGCCTTGTAGGAGGTAAGCATGGGATACTCTTCCTTTATTTATACTATTGATGATCGTTCGACTAGCAATCGGCTGAAGGTCTGTGATTTCCTCCCAAGTTACCATCATTCATCCATCCTAATTGATTCCCGCTTTAAATAGGGATCGTGTTATTCATGTATATATATTAATCAATAGACCTTTGATCTCACCAATTAGACCTAATATATCTACTGTCTTCTTTTCTTCATCCATTATATCTTCTGCTAATTGAATTAGTTTCTCATCCACTTCTTTTACTATCGAAAGATGTCGACTTCCTTGCAGTCCAAAGCTATGTGATTTCTCAAGCTTGTAACCTTGTGCCACTGCTTTATCTAAAAAACTTTTAACCATCCTTTTAAATTTCACTAGTTCTCTGAAAGAACGATACTGAGCAAGTTTGCTTCCTTGCTTGCTCAATTGTTGTACAAGCTGATGAAATTCTTGCTGATTCAAATGCTTTGTTTGGGACTGAACCATTCGTTGAAAAGAAGGATCCTCCACCTTTGAAGACCGATGAAATTTTGGTTCCGTCTTTGTTTGCATTTCATTCGTAATTTTCATGTGTTCAGTCCCCTTTCATCCATAATTTATTAAAATTTATAAAAAGACTCAATTGGTACGATAAATACCGTTGCTCCGCCAACTTCTACTTTTACAGGCTTTGGAATATAGGAGTCAGCATTTCCGCCCATTGGTGAAATTGGTGCTACCATCTGTTCGCGGTGTGAACAATTATCTTTAATTATTTCTAATGCACGATCAACATCTTCATCATTACAACCAATCATTAACGTCGTATTTCCTTCTTTTAAAAATCCACCCGTGGTTGCTAGTTTTGTTGTCTTAAAATTATGTTCTCCTAATGCATTAACGAGACGGTTTGAATCCTTATCTTGAATCACCGTAATAATTAATTTCATTGTTACCACCCTTTTCTTTTTCATTTAAAAAAGAACTGATTATCTCTATGGTATCCTGTTCCACTTTCTCTAATGATTGCTCCGCTTGCACCGTCTTTATCCGCTCCGGAAAGCGTGCAATCACTTTTTGATACCCTTCATAAACTGCTTCATGAAACTGAATATTTTCTAGATCTAATCGATTTCTTTCTCTATTTTTATTCGTCGCTATACGTTCTAAACCCTTTTTTGGTTCAATATCGAAAAAAAGTGTTAAATCTGGCATACAATCTTGAATCACAAAGTGATTTATCGCATAAACTTCATCGATCCCTAACCCTCTAGCATAACCTTGGTATGCTAAACTGCTATCCACAAAGCGATCACAGAGCACTACTTTTCCTTGTTCCAAAGCAGGGAACACTTTCTCTACTAAATGCTGTCTTCTAGCGGCTGCATATAATAAAGCTTCCGTTCTTTCTTCCATTTCCAGATGTTCTGGATCATGTATAATACTTCGAATCTTCTCCGATATTTTTATTCCTCCGGGTTCTCTTGTTTGAATAACATCAATCCCTTGAGCAATTAATTTCTGGAAGATATGTTGGATAACCGTTGTTTTTCCAGCACCTTCTCCACCTTCAAATGTAATAAACAAACCAGCCATATATGTGTCTCCTTCATGCCTTCCTATATATACGTATTCCTTCTTCCCGTTGCTGAATGGTTACTCCTTGTTGAATCAAAAGCTGAATCTTTGTAATATGCGCCTCCGTAATTCTCTCGCCTTTGAGTATGACTGGAATACCAGGGGGATATGGGATTACTGCTTCTGCTGCAATTTCACCTTCACTTTGAGCAAATGGGACAAGAAGTGATGTAATGTGTTTCATTTCTTGGTATGACAATGCTAGTTCCTCTATAGGATTGGTAAAAAGCTTTGCCCCTTCTATTGTAGCATGTTTCATTGATTTTTTTAATTGTTCCTCTACCAATTGTATTGTTTTTTTCAAATAGTCTTGTTGTACAAAAGGTGCTAGACCATGTATGAATAAGAATTGATTTTCTGTCGTTAACTCTGGATAAATTCCATGATTCTCGAACATCGTTTCTATCTCATTTATTTTATATCCATGTTTCACGTGGAACGTTAATTTTAACGGATCGTCACTAGGTATCCATTCCCAAAAAGATGCTTGAGAGAATATGTTTCTTACCTCTTCCACACTATTTAAGACGCCTTGTATTTTTTCTTTCGATAATTCTGCTAAATAAAATCGAGCTGCATCTAAAGAAGCCATAATAGGATAAGATGGACTACTCGACTGTAACATCTGCAAATAATAAGCGACCTGATTTTTCTCTACACGTGAAGTGCCTATATGTAAATACGCGGCCATTGTCATAGCTGGAGCCATCTTATGTGCGGATTGTACGACAACATCTGCTCCTAACTGCAACGCCGATTGTGGAAGTTTTTCTGACGTTGAAAAATGAACACCATGTGCTTCATCAACGAATACTGGAATACGATTGAAATGTGCGAATTCAATCATAGATTGAATGTCAAAAACCATTCCAAAATAGTCTGGATACGTGAGAATAAGAGCCTTTGCATTCGGAAACCTCAATATTGCTTGTTTTACTGTATCGTAGGATGGTGCGGCATAACGTTGTAGATCAACTCTCCACTCTGGAGCTATAAAGATTGGTTTTGCACCTGCAAGTTCTAAACCATTTATTATCGACTTATGGCAATTTCGTTGAACAATTACCTCATCTCCTGGATTACAAGCAGTCATGATCATTGCTAAATTTCCTACAGTGGATCCACCAACTAAAAAAAATGTATGGTCAGACTTGAAATAATCTTTTGCTAATTCTTCTGCTTCTGCAATGATTTTACTAGGTGCATGCAAGTCATCCATTCCAGCTATTTCAGTTACATCTACAGGTAATACAGAATCAAATAATTCTTTAGCTGCTTCAGGAAAAATGTCCCCATGCTTATGCCCTGGAACATGGAATGATACCGGTTTTTTTGAACTGAAATTTTTTAAATGATCTATTAATGGCATACAAGATTGATCCAATTTGTTCATCTCCCTTATTTCCTCTACCATATACAATAAGAAAAACACAAAGCCCTGTCAAAAACGGGTAGACTAGTACTTTTTCCCGAACAAAAAAAGCCTTTGTAAGCAAAGACTTTTCACTATTTCATAATTTAAATTTTTGAACTATGAATATAATTTTGGTTGATTCATATTTTTTAATTTACGTAAATAATAATTATATTTTTCTTCTCTAGGTTCTGTATGGATCATGTTGTACTCACATTCCGTGCAAATGAACATCGTGTATAAGTGAATCCCTTCTTTTTTTCTTTCTTCACATATCCCACAACACTCTAACTCAAAGACGTTTGTATGCTCCATTTCTCCACCTCCGTTAAAAGCTAGTATCTCCTAATCTAACGGAAAGTATACCCAAAATCTTTGAAAGCTCCTACAATACAAAGAGATGAATGGCAGCAAGTGAGCCGATACCAAACACGCCTAAGAATCCTGATACAAACACGGTAAATACATTAATCGGAATATGGAGGCCAATTGCTCCACCAAACACATTAATAAAAAATAAGAACAACATTCCAATCCCTAGCTTAATAGTAGCCTGTCCAATATACTTCATTGGTTTCACAGGCGCTCCAACGAGTAATAGAATAATTATTAATCCAACAATAATGCTTATAAATATGGTCGAACTCATCTCGCATCAACCTCTTCTCCATATCTCTTACTGTAAACGTATGAAGAAAGGTTGGTTGATAGAACTATATTTTCTAAGAAAAACCTGAACAGCATAGAGACTTTTACAGACTCGCCGTACATCCCGCATGTAGAACGAGCTAAAGCTCCAATAGATGAAGTTTCACATTATCGTACACTACTTATTCAGCAGTATGGTTATCTTACAACTTCTATACTTTCCTTACACTTTATAAAACTATACACGTACCGCACTTACTTTACGTATACGTGCTTCTCGAATAAGAAACATATATTTAGCTTTCGCTAACTTTTCTTCATGCTGACCACTTTGTGTTGGTTCAATACTTTGCCTTACAATGTTCTGAAGTTGTTTCCATTCATGATCTACATGGTACAGAGAATTTAATAATTCTTGATCTACATCTCTTTTTCTAAGTTTTTTCCCCATAACCCTTCACCTAACCCCTACATTCCTGCATTATTAAACGTCTCTTCTACCCTCTAAAGCTTTTGATAATGTTACTTCATCCGCATATTCTAAATCTCCACCTACTGGCAGTCCGTGGGCTATCCTCGTCGTTCGGATTCCAGATGGTTTTACTAATCGTGAAATATACATTGCCGTTGCTTCTCCTTCAATATTAGGATTGGTTGCAAGTATAAGTTCCTCTACTTCCTCATCTTTTAAGCGATTAATTAAGTCAGGAACATTAATATCCTCTGGTCCGATTCCATCCATAGGTGAGATAGCTCCATGAAGCACGTGGTATTTCCCATGAAATTCTTTCATCTTTTCCATTGCAATAACATCTTTTGGATCTTGAACAACACAAATAATTGATCCATCACGGCTCGTATCCGTACAAATCGCACATGGATCTTGATCCGTTATATGTCCACATACTGTACAATGAGATAACTCTCGTTTTGCACTAACTAGTGCATTAGCAAAATTTAAAACGTCATCTTCTTTCATATTCAACACAAAGAAAGCCAAACGAGCGGCTGTTTTTGGGCCGATTCCTGGCAACTTGGAGAAGCTATCTATTAATTTAGTGATAGGTTCTGGATAATACATGATGTTTCCTCCTACACAACCATAAGTGCTATTTTATGGTTGAACTCCTTGGTAAAAACCAATACCTGCTGCAAACTACACAGAAAGAAAGATTTGTACTTTCTTAACTGCTAAAATAAGGCGTCTCGCATTAGCCAGACGCCTTGTCTTTGTATACCTTGTTTAAAACATTCCTGGCATATTTAAGCCTTTAGTAAATTGACCCATTGTATCATTCGTTTTTTCATCAATTTGATTAAGCACTTCATTTGTCGCTGCTAAAATAAGATCTTGTAACATATCGATATCATCTGGATCTACCACTTCTTCTTTAATTTCTACATCGATAATTTCTTTTTTGCCGTTTGCTTTTACAGTTACCATTCCACCGCCAGCAGTAGCTTCAAATGTCATCTCATGTAGCTCATCCTGCGCTTGCATCATTTTCTTTTGCATTTTTTGCATTTGCTTCATCATATTGTTCATATTTCCCTTCATGGAAAATACCTCCTTTAAATAGTTAACTATAATTATTAATCATGTATCTCTAACAGGTCATCACCAAACAGCTTTCTTGCTTCATCAACTACAGGATTTGATTGTTGATCTTCAGATTCTTCTTTTGGCTTATCTTGATTTTGAATATAATCATTACGTACTTCATTCCATGCTTCTTCTGGAATTGGGATAATAGTACGTTGTTTATCCATACCTCCAAGTAATGACTCTGCCATTTCTCGGTGATCTAAAAATAAAGAACAATGAATTTCATATTTGAATGCAACAATCAATGTATCATTTGAAGCAGCAGCTGGTTTACTATCTTGTATCGTGGCATGCGCTGGTGCATTTGTAGTTTTTAACTTACTTAAGAAATTAGCCCAGTGCGCGTGTACATTTTTTAATTCACTCTTCTCTGCTCTCCCTAGTGTATCACGAATTCGGTCATATGGAATCTTATAACTATTTTTCGATGACCGGGTATTTGGTCTTCTTCGCTCGGTTGGCGTTTGTTTAATAGGTGTATTAGATGCAGGTGGATTTTCTTTTAAAGTCATTATATCTTTTTCCATTTGTTGCATCTTACTTTGTAATTGTAATACAACTTCCGATTCAGAGGCAGATGTTGCATGATTCCCAACTTCTACAGCATGTTCTTGTCCATAATTAGTGATAGTGAGTAAGGCAATCTCGATAAAAACTTTCGGGCTGTTGGACCATTTCATTTCTTGTTGGCATTGATTCAATTCAATAATCGAGCGCTGAATCCATTGATTGGTTACACGTTCTGACAGTTGTTTAAATGAATCATCAGCTACTGCTCTTTCTAGCATATCTGCTAATGATGCAGAGCTTCTATATAATAAAAGATCTCGCATAAAATAAATTAAATCCTGTACAAATTTCCCTGGGTCTTTACCAGTACGAATCATCTCATCTAATGCTACTAATACATCTTGGACATTATTTTCCTCCATCGCAGAAACCACTTTATGAAGAACGATTTGCGAGACGCCACCTGTAACTGCTAAAACATCTTCTAAGGTGACTTGCTCTTTACTATAAGAAATGGCTTGATCCAGTATACTTAAGGCATCACGCATTCCACCTTCTGCAGCAAGCGCAACAGATTCTAAAGCCTCATCCGTCACTTGTATATTTTCGGCTTGCATAATCGTTTGCATTCTTCCAACAATCGATTGATTGGATATTGATTTAAAGTCAAAACGTTGACAGCGAGATATAATCGTTAAGGGGATTTTATGTGGTTCAGTTGTTGCAAGAATAAACACAACATGCTTTGGTGGTTCTTCTAATGTTTTCAGCAAAGCATTAAATGCATTTACCGATATCATGTGTACCTCATCAATAATGTACACTTTATACGGCACCGTACTTGGTGCATACTTCACTTTATCACGAATATCACGAATATCATCTACACTTGTATTGGAAGCAGCGTCAATTTCAATAACATCCGATACTGATCCATCTTGAATGCCTCTACATGCTGCACATTCATTACAAGGTTCTTTCACAGGGGCATGCTCACAATTGATGGTTTGTGCAAATATTTTTGCAGCACTTGTTTTCCCTGTTCCACGTGGACCAGAGAACAAATAAGCATGCGAAAATTTATCCTGTTCAATCGCATTTTGTAATGTTCGAGTAATATGTGTTTGTCCTACTACATCTTCAAATGTTCGTGGCCGCCATACACGGTATAATGCTTGATAACTCATAGTTTACATTCCCCTTATTAATCTAATTTTCATTATACCCGATGAAAGGGTCTTATGTGAACCTTGGAGATTAAGAAAAGCACAGAACACCCGTTTAGTAACGTACATTTTTCTATCTCTACATAACGAAAAAGCTATATTAGCATAATATTCACTAACATAGCCTATCCCATTCGTTATTAGCATTTTCTGTAGCAATTATTTTTTTCGTGGAAATGCCCGTTCATATTGTTTAGGCGGAACCACTATTCCTGTAATTTCTTCAATCGCGTGCATTGCCCAATAGGGATCTTTTAACATTCCACGTCCAATGGCAATTAAATCTGCATCTTCATTACCAAGTGCCGCTTCCGCAACTTTTGGATTCTCTAATACGCCAACTGCAATAATAGGTACATTTAATTCTTGTCTAAATGTACGAGCAAATCGAAGTTGGTAGCCTGGATGATTGGCAGGTTTACGTTTTCCTGGAGTTCCCTCTCCACCACTAGAAATATGGAAAACATCCACACCCGCTTCTTGATATTTTTTAGCAATTTCTATAGAATGATTTAAATCATATCCATCATCCATGTACTCCATCGCTGAAATACGCATGAGAAGTGGCATATCTTCTGGAATCACTTCTTTTATTGCTTGAATTATTTCTACACCAAATAAAGATAGATCTTCCCCATATTGGTCATTTCGTTTGTTAATCAATGGGGAGTGAAATTGATGAATTAAATACCCATGCGCACCATGTATTTCAATCGTATCAAATCCCGCTTCTACTGCACGCTTTGCAGCATCTTGAAACTGTTTGACTGTTTGTTTTACTTCTTCTGTAGTCAACGCACGAGGTACTTTACTTTCAGACGTTACAGGGATTGCAGATGGTGCTACAGGCGGCTCCGCATCTTCTGCTTTACGACCCGCATGTGCGATTTGAATTCCAATCTTTGCATCGTGGCGATGTACTTCATCAACAATACGACGATATGCTGGAACATGATCGTCTGACCATAGCCCTAAATCATAATCTGTAATACGACCATCAGGATCAACATCTGTCATCTCTACAATAATTAGTCCTGCACCACCCACTGCCCGTGATACATAATGAACAAAATGCCAATCATTTGGTACTCCATCCTTTTCATTTACAGAATATTGGCACATCGGAGCCATTACAATTCTATTTTTTAATGATAATCCTTTTACTTTGTATTGCTTATCTAGTTGAGTCATGTAAACACCTCTTTCCAAGATAGTAATTATATTACATCTTACGAGCCCGTTGTACGTAATGCAATTTATCTGCTTTATCGAGCGCTGAACGTGGCTGGTTCAGTTATTTAGTTATCCACAGCACACAAATTTTATAGTTTCCTATGCCACAAAAAAAGAACAAATCCATATATTTTCTATATGAATTTGCTCGGGTAAAAAATACTAATATTTATTTTGCTTCTAGATCTTCAATGGAGTCAATATCCATGTAATCCGGTACGACAAGTCCAATTTTAGCACCTTCAAGATTTGCTCCCATATCTACAAATTGTCCTTCTATGCTTTCATAAAAGTCTTTATGTGTATTTGGCATCCATGCTGCTAATGTTGCGTCAGCATCACCATTTGCGAGAGCTTCAAACACTACTGCAACATCAACATCGGTAATTTTTACTTCAAACCCTTTGGAGCGCAGTACCTCTGCTACTACATTGGAAGAAGCACGCTCGGAATCCCATGGAGTAGAAACTAATTCAACTGTTTCTCCATTTCCATCTTCCACACCTGCTGTCCAAGCATCTACCTTATCAGGATTATCTTCTACCCATTGTTTCGATACTTCTGCTATATCTTGACCAGTCTCCGATGATTCGTACATGATACTTTCCATATCTTCTACGCTCCAGTTGAACTGGTCAATTAATTTATATGCATTTGGATTTTCGTCTTCAAATCCTTCTCTTGCTAAGCTACGAATTTCTTCTGTATCACCATAAATATTTTGTGGATCTTCTAAGTACTTAAGGTTATCAAATTTTGCAAACATCCAATGTGGATTCCATCCCGTTACAACAATTGGTTCTTCATTTTCAATTGCTTTTTCCAATTCCACAATCATTGCTGCTGTTGAGGATTGCTCCAGTTCCCATCCGGATAACTGATCATACTCTTCCATCGCTGTTTCTGTTGTTACCGTGATTCCTGCACCCGGTTCAATACCAGTGATAGAGTGCTCCACTACTGCACTATCACTTTCTTCTTCAGCACTATCATTGCTTGCATCATCCGAACCACAAGCCGCTAATAAGAACACTAAAAATAGACTACTGAAAAATCCTACTACCTTTTTTCTTTTTTGCTTAAACATTAAAGCACCCCTTCATTAAAAATTAAAAAGGCTGATATAATTAATCAGCCTAAAATTATTAATTTATTCATAATGCTATAAATTATTTAAGTTATCACGTATATGTATACGTGCACCCACTTTCGATGAAACGACCCTATGCGCTACTTAAGTTCATGGCTCAGCCTAGGCTTCCCTGCGGCACACAAGAATAACCACTTACTGCTGCTTCCTTCCGGACCTGACAGGATTCGTGGGTTCCTGTTGCGCAGGACCCGGGCGTCAACACCAATCCCTTAAGTCAGACCATAAAGTCGTCCCACCTCGAGTGGGAATTCGGCCTCGCTATAGCGGATTGCGAGTACAGGGCACCGCTACCTCCCCGCTTAGCACGTATTTTCTATTATAAAGTCAGCGACATAAAATTGCAATGATAAAGTGATACTTCATTCTATGGCGGTGTTCGTTCTGCATCACCGAATATTAGATGAACAGAATCGAATCTTTACGAGCAGAATTATCCTTTTTGGTTATAGACTCATCGTCTTGAAGCACCGTACTACTAACTGTTAGGATGAGCAAACCGTTCTAGTCATCTGCCGAAGTATTTTTAGACTTTTTTTCTCTTAGTTCTTTGAAAAATTCTTTTAAAATTGTACTACATTGTTGCTCTAAAATTCCAGATGTTACCTCAACTTGGTGATTAAATTGAGGTTCATTTAACAAGTTCATTAAAGTCCCCGCACATCCTGCTTTCGTATCAGATGCTCCATAAACTACCCGTTTCATTCTTGATTGAACAATCGCACCTGCACACATCGGACAAGGCTCCAATGTGACATACAACGTACAATCTTCTAATCGCCAACTACCAATTTCATTATTTGCTTCTTGCATGGCTAATAGTTCAGCATGTGTGAGGGTGGCTTGCATCGATTCACGAAGATTAAAGCCTTTGCCAATAATTTCTCCATCATGAACAATTACTGCTCCAATTGGAACTTCATTCAGAACCCACGCTCGTCTTGCTTCTCTTATTGCAGCTGCCATAAATAATTCATCTTGGCTCACTGTTATTTCGTCTTTCACTGTATCACATCACTTTATTTAGAGTTTTAATTTAGATTTGAACGGTAATAATAACACTAGAATATCAAAGGAGGGGCATTATGGATTTTTCACCTACAAATACTGCAGTAGTCTTTGTCGATTTAATCAATGATTTTCAATTTGATGGTGGAGACGACCTGCTTTACAATACGAAACAAATCATACCGAATATTATAAAACTACGCTCCTTTGCCAAAGAAAACAATTTACCTATTATCTATGTTAATGATCATTATGGCTTGTGGCAAGCTGATTTTAGCAAGGTAATCGATTATTGTTCGAATGAAAAAAGTAGAGAAATTATCGAACAGGTTAAACCCGATGACAATGATTACTTTTTGATTAAACCACAGCATTCCGCTTTTTTTCAAACTCCTCTTCATTCCTTACTTATAGAATTGGAGAAAAACCATATTATTCTTGCTGGAATAGCAGGAGATATTTGTATTTTGTTTAGTGCAAAAGATGCTTACATGTATAAAATAAAAATGTCTATTCCCAAAAATTGTATGGCTTCTGAACAAAAAGAAAACAATAACTACGCTTTATATTTAATGGAATCAGTTATGGATGCAGATATATCTCCAGTTTAGCATAATGCCTCCAACCTCCTCATATAGATAGTTAGAGACTCTATGTAAGGAGGTAGTTCCTTTGCAAATTCACGTTGTGCAACAAGGAGATAGTGTATATCAACTTGCTAATACATATGAATCCTCCGTCGCTGATATTATAGAAGCAAATGATTTAACTTCTCCTGATGCACTTGCTATTGGGCAAGCACTTGTTATTCCAATTGTTGGTCAATTTTATTTTGTTCAACCTGGTGATACGTTAACTTCTATTGCTAATCAATTTGGTTTTACAGTACAGGAAATTGCACGGATTAATGGATTATCTATAAATCAGACATTATCGTCTGGCATGCGGATTTATATACCACCGATTGAAAAACGCCCTATCACTTCTTATGCTTATGTAGAACCTTTCGGGGATACAGTATCTTCAACTCTAGAAACAGCAGCAGAAAATAGATCTCCTTATTTAACCTACCTTGCACTATTTAGTTATCAAGTAAACCGAGATGGAACATTGAAGGCTCCTCCGGCTGGTAATTTATTTCAAACGGCAAATGCAAATAATACAGCAATGGCCATGGTTATAACCAATTTAGAAGAGGGCGCGTTCAGTGATGAACTGGGGCATATTATCGTTACCGTAAGTGCCGTACAAAATACATTGTTAACAGAAATTATCAATACAGCACTTCAACAAGGATTTAGAGACGTGCATTTTGACCTTGAATTTCTGCCTGGAGATGATCGCGAAGCTTATAATCAATTTCTTCGGACTGCAAAAGAACGTTTATCGCAGGAAGGGTTACTTGTCTCCACTGCGCTTGCTCCTAAAACAAGTGGTACTCAGACTGGACAGTGGTATGAAGCACATGATTATGCGGCCCATGGAGAAATAGTAGATTTTGTTGTTCTTATGACATATGAATGGGGATACAGCTACGGGCCTCCAATGGCAGTTTCCCCATTAAATTCGGTCCGTGATGTAATTGAATATGCTGTTTCCGTTATCCCACCGGAAAAAATATTGATGGGGCAAAATCTATATGGATACGATTGGACGCTTCCTTTTGTAGAAGGTGGTGGTCCAGCTCAAGCAGTCAGTCCACAACAAGCAATACAAATTGCTATCGAAAATAATGCTGCTATTCAATTTGATCCTGTAGCCCAAGCACCTTTTTTCACATATACAGATAGTGCTGGAGCAAATCATGAAGTTTGGTTTGAGGATGCTCGTTCGATTCAAGGTAAATTCGATTTAATTCGTGAATTCAACTTGCTTGGGATTGCTTATTGGAAACTCGGCTTAGCCTTCCCACAAAACTGGTTGTTACTAAACGATCAATTCACCATCACCAAACTAGAATAAGAAAGAACAAAGCTTAGGCACCTGATTATAAATAAATATAAAGTCCAAATATTTGTGCTTACTTATGTCCAAAAAAAGCCTCAAGGATTTTTCATAATTCCTTGAGGCTTTCCTATACATTGATTATTTATCCTTCGAGAACTTTTAATGATTCTCGATTAAATGCAGGGATATCATCAGGTTGACGACTAGTTACCAATTGATTTTGGCAAACTACTACTTCTTCGTCTTTCACTTTTGCACCTGCATATTCCATGTCTACTTGAATAGATTTATAGCCAGTCGCCCCTCTTCCTTCTAACGATCTAGCAGTAATTAAGAGCTGTGGTCCATGGCAAATCGCCATTACTGGTTTTTTCTCGTCCATAAAATGCTTAGCAAAAGTTACGAACCGATCATCTCCACGAAGCATATCGGGAGAAAAACCACCAGGTATAAATAATGCATCAAAGTTTTCTGGATTCACATTATCAATACCTTCATCTATTGTTACGTTGGTATCATTTGATTTTCCTTTAACTGAATTTCCTTTTTCTTTTTCAATCGTAATCACTTCATGTCCTGCCTCTTTAAAGGATTGGACAGGGTCGGTGTATTCCACATCTTCAAACATATCCGTAATTACAGTTGCTATACGTTTTTTCATTATTTATCCACTCCTTTAATGACTTATATAATATTTTGTTCCCCAGTTACATTTTTGCTAAACATCATTAACTTTGAACAAAACCCTTTCTTAAGTCGTAAAAATGCACGACAAAGGCTGGGAGGTCATCCCAGCCACTTCTAATACCCTATTATTATTTTTCTAAAGTAGATGTATCTCCTGTAGGCAAACCAAGTTCCCAAGATTTTAGAAGTCTACGCATAATTTTCCCACTTCTCGTTTTTGGAATACTATCCTTCACCTCAATTTCTCGAGGAGCTGCATGTGCACTTAAGCCTGTTTTGACAAATTGACGAATATCCTCTAATAATTCTTCACTATCTTCATACCCTGCATTTAAAGTAATAAATGCCTTAATAATTTCACCGCGTTCAGGGTGCGGTTTTCCGATAACACCTGCTTCTGAAACCGCTGGATGTTCTATTAATTTACTTTCTACTTCAAATGGGCCGACTCTTTCGCCTGATGTATTAATGACATCATCCAGACGACCTTGGAACCAAAAATACCCATCTTCATCACGGTATGCACTATCACCCGACACATACCAGCCATTTACGAAATAGCTATCATACTTACCTTTATTATTCCACACTTCCCGCATCATCGATGGCCAGCCTTCCTTAATAGCAAGGTTCCCCATTTGGTTTGGTGGAATTTCATTTCCTTCATTATCAACGATTGAAGCTTCTACGCCAGGTATTGGTTTTCCCATGGATCCTGGTCTAATCTCAAGAGAAGGGATGTTCACAATTAATTGCGCACCTGTCTCTGTCATCCACCATGTATCATGAATTCGCAGATCAAAAGCTTTTAACCCCCATGTAATTACTTCTGGATTCAATGGCTCTCCAACACTAAGGATGTGCCGAACAGAAGATAGATCATATTTTTTCACTGTGTCTTCTCCATAACTTACCAACATTCGTAATGCAGTTGGTGCCGTATACCAGACCGATACTTTATAATCTTGTAATGTTTGATACCAATCATCTGGTGTAAACCGTCCACCGCGAATAACATTGGTTACTCCGTGAAGCCACGGGGCAAAGATTCCATAACTCGTACCAGTTACCCAACCTGGATCTGCGGTACACCAATAAATATCATCTTCTTTTAAATCAAGGACCCATTCTGCAGTAGCATAATGCTGAATCATGGCATTGTGCACATGAAGGATTCCTTTTGGTTTTCCTGTTGAACCAGATGTGTAATGCAATAACATTCCATCCTCTAAATCAACCCAGACAATATCAAATTCTTCAGATGCGTCTTTCATCTCTTCATCATAATGAATATATTTATCATCTGTTTCTGAATTATCACCTACAAGTACAATTTTTTCTAAATTCGGGAGCTTATCCTGTGGTACACGATATAATAATTCTGGCGTTGTAATTAACACTCGAGCCTCGCTGTCTTCCAACCGATCTCCTACTGCCTGTTCCATAAACGCTTCAAATAATGGACCGGCAATAGCTCCGATTTTTAGAATTCCAAAAAATGCTGCATAGAATTCTGGACTCCTCGGCATAAACAAAAAGACACGATCGCCTTTTTCAATGTTATATTTCTTTAGTACATTTGCAAATTGATTACTCTTTAGTCGAAGTTGTTCAAACGTTACTTTCTCTTCATGATTGGGAGCAGAGTATAATAAGGCTGCTTGATCTTTTTTGTTTGGATTAGCTGCATGCTTATCTACTGCTTCATAGGCCATATTCACCTTTCCTGTTTCATACCAAGAGAAATTTTTCTTGACTTCCTCCCATGAAAAATTCTTTCTAAAAGCTTCATAATCCTTTAAATTATGATTACCTTCACGTGCAGGTACTACTTGCATATCCATTTAATCACCTCACTATGATTTTGCAAACGATTACAATTCTAATTACACGAAATTATTAAAACATTTTGGTAACTGTTATCTATTTTAGAACATTTCGTGACTTTTTTAAAGTCCCTTGTCCGCATTTTGCAAAAAAACAGGAAGAAAGCCACTCTTATAGCGAATGGTTTTCTTCCTGCAAATTTGTTTTACTATTTCACGCTAGCTGCTTCTTTACGTTTTTCTCTTTCAGAAATTACATACGCTATTGTTGCATCACCAGTAATGTTTAATGATGTACGTAGCATATCTAAAATACGGTCAATACCAATAATTAATGCAATACCCTCTGCAGGTAAACCAATTTGATTTAATACCATTGCTAACATAATCATTCCTACACCTGGTACTCCTGCTGTTCCAACACTAGCTAATGTTGCAACTAACACTACCATTAGTAGTTCTGAAAATCCTAATGGTATACTATATACTTGCGAGATAAACACGGTCGCAACGGCCTGCATTATTGCAGTACCATCCATATTTATGGTTGCGCCTAGAGGCTGAACAAAACTACTAATTTCTTTCTTTACCCCGAGATTTTCCTGTGCTGTCTTCATGGAAAGTGGTAATGTTGCATTGGAACTTGATGTACTAAACGCAACAGACATTGCCGGGAAAAATCCTTTATAAAAGGTAAATGGATTCTGTTTTCCTAAGAACCAAATGACCAAACCATATACTAATAGACCATGAACAAATAATCCAAGTATAACCGTTAACATATAGCTTAGCATAGATCCTACTGCGTCTATCCCAGCACCACCTATGGCCGATGCGATCAAGGCAAAAGCTCCATAAGGGGCGAATTTCATTACTACCATAACTAACCAATTCAATATTTCATTTGCTTGTTCAAATAAATTATAAATCCCTTGAGTTTTATCTCCAAGGTAAGCTAAAGCAATACCAATAAATATTGCAAAAGCAATTATTTGTAACATTTCTCCTGATGACATTGCTGCAATTGGATTTTCTGGAATGATGTTTATTAATGTATCCATTATCGGAGGAGCTTCACTTGGCTCATAGTTCGCATTTTCGGTATCGAACATTCCTGCTTCTCCTGGTTGTATGATATAACCTAAACCTAATCCTATTGTAATTGCAAGTGCAGTAGTACATAAGAAAAACCCAACAGTAGTTACACCAATTTTACCTAGTTTAGCTGGTTCACCTAATCCAGCTGTTCCTAGAGTAATAGATACGAATACTAGCGGTACAACAAGCATCATAATTAAATTTAAGAATATTTGACCAATTGGATTTAGAAAATACTTATCTACTGGTCCAAAAAATGAATCAGGTGTAAATGTTAAAATTCCTCCAACAACAGCACCTGCAATGAGCGCAATTAATATCTTTTTAGTTAAACTCATGGTGTAATTCCATCCTTTCTATTCTGAAAATTCTTTCTTATATGTGTGATATCCTCTCTATACTTAGTAATTATGAATGGGCATTGGGATAATAAACGATATGATGTTAATTTGTGGAAGGAGTTTTTTGAATTGGTGTCTTAAGATAGGTGAATTAATAAAATACATCCTGTGCCCGGTGGGGATTATAATCCCCACTACACGCGGTTTACCAACCGGTAAACAATATTCTATCATAAAACAATAGATTTTGGACAGACTAATCTTTTCTTATGTTACTAAAACACCTCCTTCTTATCTTTCATTGAATTTCATTAAAAATTCCGATGAGACCCTTTAAAATTAAGATTTATATACTTATTCATTCATCTGTATAAGTATGAAAACAGTTACAAAAATTGGTAATTTGTATTTACTTACTAAACCTATGGTACCAATCATTGAAAGCTACATTAAATTCTCTCTATAATAAACTGAATTAATGAAAACATTATTTTTGCTTTAGTAAATTGATAGTTTGAGTTTCTTTATAAAAAGGAAAAAGAGTACATGAATCGCATTTCAAGGAGCGATATTATGAAATTGAACTCCACTGAAATAACACTGCTACTTAGAGACTTGTTTTACCTTAAAAATTTAAAATCGTCGTTAAATTATCTAACAAGAGAGCAAATTACGCAAATTAACGAACAGATTGATGAACTAAAAATAGCGCTGAAACATTTAAAGTAGCAATTGTTGCATGAAATGTGTAGCTTACATTTCGGCTTATAAATCCAATTTACAACTTTAAAAAGGTGGTTGTAGATTGGATTTTAAGCTTTTCCTCCTTAATCAACATGGAAAATTAAAATTAATTCCATCTTATTTAATATTTGATTATTCTGAAATATTATATTAGTAAACTCCTCTTTTTAGTATATAATTTATTCATTTTCTTTTACTTTTTTATATAATTCTTTAATAAGATCATTCGCCTCTGAAAGAGTTCAGATTATAAGAAACATTTGGCTTTGATTGTAATGGAAGACGACAACTCCTGCAGAAAGTGTCCGTCTGCAATAAGAATCAACATTCAGATCATACAAAATACTTGATTATGAATTTATTACTGGATTAAGAAAAGCTAGAACATAAAACCAACGCCCTCGGCAGGATTCGAACCTGCGACACACGGTTTAGGAAACCGATGCTCTATCCCCTGAGCTACGAGGGCAAAAAGGTAATAACAGAAGCTATTATACTAAATACTTTTCTATTTGAAAAGCTAACAAATCACTGAATATATAGCTTTTTTCTAACCTTTTTCTTGTTTCTTTTCATTTTGATCCTTTTTAACCAATGTATAGAAAGCAATGAAACCGATAAGAGATGTTGTAAACAATATCGTCCCCATTGGAACAGCAGATGCTTCATTAATACCAGCAAGAGGAGAAAATAATGCTCCAAGTAACATTGGAAGCATGCCTAATACGGCACTAGCACTTCCTGCACGATGCCCCTGTTTGGCCATTCCTAAAGTAAATGTGCTTGTGATCGTCATCCCCATAGTAATCATGTATATAAAGATTAAAATCACTAGTGACGCTAACGGACCTTTAATTATTGTCATTAGTAAAAGAAGGGAAGTCGCAGTTAATGCAATTGTAACTGCTGTTTGTAGCAGTTTTTTCTCTGAAATAATGTCACTAAAACGTCCAATGATAAAGCTTCCGGTAATAATAGCAAGTCCATTAATTCCAAATAAGACACTGAATACCTGTGGTGATACACCATAGATTTCTTGGTAAACAAATGGTGTACCGGATACATAAGCGAAACTTCCCCCATGCACAAATCCAACCACTAATGCATAGCCGATAAATGAACGATCCTTGAGTAAACTTCCCATTGTTTTCACAGAAGATCCAATCGAACTTGGAATACGTTTTTCAAGAGGCAAGGTTTCCTTTAATTTTATGGCAACGATTAGCACAATAAAAATTCCAATCATAGCGAGAAAATAAAAGATAGATTGCCAATTTGTTGACGGAATAGCTAATATCCCTCCACCAATCATTGGTGCAATCATTGGTGCAATTGCATTAATTACCATTAAAAGTGCAAAAAACTTCGTCAGTTGTTTTCCTGTAAACACATCACGTACAACAGCACGAGATAAGACTACTCCTGCAGATGCAGTTAAACCTTGCAAGAAACGCGCAATAATTAGCGTTGTAATATTGGGTGCAAAAGCACATAGAAGCGAAGATAATGCAAATAAGAAAGTCGAAATTAATAATGGTTTCTTCCTACCTTGAGCATCACTAATAGGTCCAACTACTAATTGACCAACTGCTAGCCCTATTAAGCATGCAGTCAAACTAAACTGGACAAGTGTAGCACTTACGCCGAAATCTGCAGAAATCCCCGGAAAGCTTGGCAAATACATATCAATATTAAGCGGGCCTAAAAAAGCCAGTAATCCTAATAATAATGCTAATCCAATCCGCGTTTTCCCAGTGGGATTATGTAATATAGAATTTGGTTTTTCTTGTTGTTCGCGTGAAATAAGCAATCACTCCTTAATGGAAGAATTTTAATCGTCCATTACCTTTCTGTCAAGAAATGAATACTATTTGTTGTTCTGTAGTAGATAATGTCGATTTATGGTAGAATAAGTAGCGTGTTTTATGTCTGTGGGAAATAGGAGGGGAACCAATGACAGATGTACCTTTTATCGCCATCGAAGGACCGATTGGTATTGGAAAAACATCCTTAGCAAAAAAACTATCGGACCACTTTGAATTTCATTTACTAAAAGAAATTGTAGAAGAAAATCCATTTCTAGGTAAATTTTACCAGAACATCAATGAATGGAGTTTCCAAACAGAAATGTTCTTTTTATGCAATCGATTCAAACAACTTGAAGATATTAATCGTGATTATTTACAACAAAAGCAATCAGTAATAGCTGATTACCATATAACGAAAAATATGATCTTTGCGAAACGTACGTTACAACAAGATAAATTAGAGAAATATGAAAAGATCTATCAAATATTAACAGAAGACATGCCAACACCAAATATACTTATTTATATTCATGCAGATTTAGATACGATTCTTAAACGAATTCGTATGCGTGGACGTGAAGTTGAGCAACAAATTGATCCAGAATACTTGCGACAGCTATCTGCTGATTACGAGGCATTTATGTTGGAATTTGAACGTACTCACCCTCATATTCCTGTATTGCGTATTGATGGAGACCAAATGGATTTTGTTCAATATCAAGATCATTTAAAAAAAATCATTGGTGATGTCAAAAGCCTTATTCACGAACATTGTGATGCATTACCGTCTAACTAACCAAAAAAGGGAGTAACAAAATGAATTTACGAGAAAAATATCAAATTCCTAATGACAGTATTATTACCATTGCAGGAACAGTTGGAGTTGGAAAATCAACCATGACCAATGCATTAGCAGAGGCATTACAATTTAAAACTTCTTTTGAAAAAGTGGATTCCAATCCCTATTTAAGTGATTTCTACAATGACTTTGAACGTTGGAGCTTTCACTTGCAAATCTATTTCTTAGCAGAACGCTTTAAAGAACAGAAAAAGATTTTTGAATACGGTGGTGGATTTATTCAAGACCGCTCTATTTACGAAGATACAGGGATTTTCGCTAAAATGCATTACGATAATGGAACCATGAATCCAACTGATTACGAGACGTACAAAAGTTTATTTGATGCAATGGTAATGACGCCGTATTTTCCTCATCCGGATTTACTCATTTATCTAGAAGGATCTTTTGATGAAGTTGTATCGCGTATAAAAAGTCGTGGACGTGATATGGAGAAAAACACTCCAATTGAGTATTGGGAAGAAATGTATCGCCGTTATAGTGACTGGATAGATAATTTCAATGCTTGTCCGGTATTACGCATTAATATCTCTGATTATGATTTAATGAAAGAAAATGATTCCCTAGCGTTAATTTTAGAAAAAATAGGGCGTTCCATTCAACTTTCTAGAAAATATAAAAAAGGTGAGATTATCACGAACTAGTAATAAAAACGTGTAGAAGATTCTATTTTCTACACGTTTTTTGTTATTTCTTTTCTTTCTTCTTTAATTGTGTCCGATACGGGAAAAGCGCGATGTGCACAATCACTAATATTATGGAAATAAGTATAATTAAACTTGTCGACAAATCTAATAATAAAGCAACAATTAAAACAATCGGTATTCCAAATAGCGTAATCCAACTATTTTTACTATTGGATTGGTAATAATTTTCTTCCCCACAATGTGAACATATCATACGAGGTTTAAAGATATTTTTAAACGTTTCACCATAGCTCCACTGTGCTTCACAATATTTACAAGATGGTGTATGCATGACGTTTCTCCCTTCATGACTTCGCAGCAAGTTCCATGGAACGTTCTCGTGCTCGCTGAACACAGGATTGTACGATGGCTGCAAAATCTTCACTCATTAGCTGCTTGACACCTGCTTCAGTTGTTCCGCCAGGACTTGTAATATTTTTTCGTAGGGTTTTTGGGTCCCCAGATAATTCTAACATTTTTCCTGCACCAATGACGGTTTGAGCTAATAGTTGGGAAGCTAATTCTGAATCTAATCCTGCTTCTGTAGCTGCTTGTTCCATCGCTTCCACCATATAATAAAAGAAAGCCGGTCCGCTACCAGCAATAGCTGTAACTGTATGCATATCTTCTTCTTCAATAATTGTAGTCATACCAACTGTTTGAAATAATTGTTCAGCGATCGCTAATTGTTCATTAGTAACATACGTCCCTTTAGCAATCGCTGTTGCTGAATGACCGATTAATGCAGAGGTATTAGGCATGGTACGAATAACTGGAATTTCTTTTTCTAAGATCGATTCCATTCTTTCCGTTGTAAGTCCTGCAATTACAGAAATCACCATTTGATTTGAACGAATATATTCTTTCATAAAAGATAATGATGTAGCAGCGTCTTTTGGTTTCATCGCCAAAATGATGATATCTGCTTGTGTGATTACTTCTTTTTTATTTGTATTTCCTTGAATGGCATAACCCTCTTCCATTCGTTTTAATCGGTTTTTGTCACTTTTATTGGTTACGAGTATATTTTCATTTGGGACAATCTTAGCTTTTGTAATTCCAGATATAATCGCTTCTGCAAGCGATCCTGCCCCCATAAATGCAATCTTTTGATTCATGTTAATATCCTCCTTAACAAGATATGTTCTTTTATCATAGAGTTGAGATAAGTATAAAATATATGTGGAGCATCGAATACACATAGATACATTAACTGACACATGTATTCGTTTACGAGCAGATAAATAAAAAAACTGATTACACATCCTTTGTCAAAGGACGGAATCAGTTATCCGCGGTACCACCTTTATTGGTATTTCATTACCCAGCTCCATTGATATCGCAGTTCACTGCGGTTAGCATTACACTAACATACTCCCGGGTAGGTTCACACAGGTAATTGTAGGAATCTTCCAGCCAATGGATTCCATTCTCTACACAATTTTTATACTGTATTACTCGTCCGTTCCACGTACTTGTTTACCTAGATTGATTTGTACTATAAGGCTTTCCCATCATTTTGTCAAGATACGCTTATAATACATCAATAAGAAAAACCCGCTGCCAAATGCAACGGGTTTTTTATCTCCAATATTTATGCGCTAATTTAAAATGGAGGAGGTAGAGGGATTCGAACCCCCGCGCGGTTTGACCCGCCTCTCGGTTTTCAAGACCGATCCCTTCAGCCGGACTTGGGTATACCTCCCTGAACACAAGAAATAATATAACATGCTTTTTCGAGCATTGTCAACAAATTATTAAAAAAAATTGATAAAACCTGTAAAAAATCCTAAATTAATCTATCTTCACCTGATCTATGAAGCTAACCAAAGATCAGGAAAGATAGATAATTTTAGTTTATCCAATAATTTCTTTTCCACCCATATAAGGACGTAAAACTTCAGGTACGACGACAGTGCCATCTTCTTGCTGATAATTTTCTAAGATTGCTGCTACTGTGCGTCCAATCGCTAAACCAGAACCATTCAACGTATGCACAAATTCCGGTTTTCCATTTACTTCACGTCGGAAACGAATACCTGCACGACGGGCTTGAAAATCCTCAAAATTAGAGCAAGAAGAAATTTCTCGGTATGTTTCCTGACTTGGAATCCATACTTCAATATCGTATTTCTTCGCTGCAGTAAATCCTAAATCTCCAGTGCACATGCTCATTACACGATAAGGAAGCTTTAGCAGTTGTAAGACTTTTTCCGCTTCCCCTGTTAATCTTTCTAATACTTCGTAAGAATCCTCTGGTTTTACGAAATTAACCAGTTCTACTTTATTAAACTGATGCTGGCGAATTAATCCGCGTGTATCTCTTCCCGCAGATCCTGCCTCAGAACGAAAGCTGGCACTAAACGCTACGTATTTTTTAGGGAGATCATCCATTCCAAGAATTTCTTCACGATGATAGTTAGTCACTGGTACTTCTGCTGTCGGAACCATAAAATAATCCCATTCTTCTAATTTAAACGCATCCTCTTCAAATTTAGGAAGCTGTCCTGTTCCAGTCATACTTGTTCGATTTACAATATACGGTGGAAGCATTTCTTGATAGCCATGCTCATCTGCATGTAAATCCATCATAAAGTTCCATAACGCTCGCTCTAATCTTGCTCCTAAGCCTTTATAAAAAACAAAACGACTTCCTGTTACTTTTCCAGCACGCTCAAAATCTAAAATGTCTAGATTTGTCGCAACATCCCAATGAGGTTGTGCTTCAAATGCAAAATTAGGCACCTCTCCCCATTTTCTTGCTTCAATATTATCTTCTTCATCTTCACCAACTGGAACGCTCTCATGAGGTAGATTTGGAATCGACAGCATAATTTGTTCTAGCTTTTCTTCAATATCCTTCAATTGTTTATCTAATGCAGCAATTTCTTGGCCAACTTCTCGCATCTCTTTAATTGCAGGTTCTGCATCTTTTTTCTCTCTTTTAAGTTCAGATATTTTCTTGGTAGCTTCGTTTCTTTTTGCCTTTAACTTCTCAGTTTCTGCAATTAATTGACGACGTTTCGTGTCTAATTCACCAAATTTATCTAAATCCGCTAAATCTTCTCCACGATGCTTTAAACGTCGCTGTACATCTTCAAAATTTTGTCGTAGATATTTCATATCTAACATGTTCCAATTCCTCCTTTTATATATCAAATCGGTATTGATAGTAATACAGGGAAAAATATAAATATCCAAATAAAAAACTCCCGTCCCTGTGAAAAAGGGACGAGAGTGTTATTTCCCGCGTTGCCACCCTGATTGAAGGCATATGTATACCTTCCGGCTCTAATAACTTTTAACGGTGTCTGCCGTGCTTACTTACAGAATTAATTCCTTCATAAGCATGTTCAAGGATGGATTCATTATAGTTGAACGTCAATTTACACCAACCATTGACTCTCTAAAGATCAAACTATCACTACTACTTCCTATCATTACATCTCATTTATTAAGGTATATCATAATCAATTTTTACCAACATTGCAAGACCTTATACAAAAGTTAATAAGATTGCCTAGTTAGTATCGTTCAAAATAGAAAGGATTAGCTAAATAAGCCTTTAATCCAATCCACTGCACTTGTAAATATATTTACAAAGAAGTCTCCAATTGCTTGTAGCGTTAGCATAAACCAATTTGATTTTTCAACTGCTTCATTCGTTACAAGTGTGAACTCTCCTGTATTCGAACCTGCATCACTTATATATCCATAATCTTCGGTTTCACCATCATAGACAAGCTTCGCTGTTCCAATTGCTTCATTTGCTTCAATGGGAGCAATTAATTCACCATCTTCATTCAATCGATCTTGATCTATGTTATATTCTAAATGATATAAATCTTTTTCGTCTGCTTTAATTGGTACACTAACGCTATCTTGAAGTGATATCGACACCTGGTCTTCTTTACCTTTTGCTACCGGTACCGTTTCATTTCCTTCTTCTTGATATCCTGCTGAAAATAGCTCTGTATTTTCAAAATTAGAGAAACCATAGTCTAATAACTTCGCTGTCTCTTCAAATCGTTCGGTTTCACTTCCAGTTTTCATTACTACGGTAATTAATCGTTGTCCATTACGTTCCGCTGTTCCTGTAAAACTATAACCAGCTAAGTCCGTAAAGCCTGTCTTTAACCCATCGACACCTTCGTAATAATACGATGCTAGGTTTTCTCCTTCATGCGGAAGCATGTAGTTCCAGTTATTGATGGTTTGTCCACCAAACGTGGTTTGCGGAATGCTAGAAATTTCTAATGCTTCTTCATAGTCATTAACTAAATGATAGGCTAATAGAGCTGCTGAACGTGCAGATAATAGATTCGTATCGTTTGGGTTTGTTCCCTCCGGATAATTATCACCTAAATCTTCATTATCTAATCCAGTAGAGTTTACAAACTTAAATTCTTGTAAACCCATTTCTTCACCTTTTTCATTCATCATTTTAACAAACTCAGATTCAGAACCAGCAATTAATTCTGCTAATGCAATTGTTGTTGCATTATCGGAGTTAATCGCCATCGCTTCATATAATTCTTTTACTGTATATTCCTGTTGTTGTTTTAATCCAACACCAGAAAAAGAATTATTTGCGGATATACTATATGGATAATCACTAATTTCTGTTGTTGTATCCCACGTGATATTGCCATTTTCAATTGCTTCCCAAACAAGATATTCTGTCATCATTTTTGTCATGCTAGCAGGAGGTAACGCAACATCAGGATTTTTTGCATACAGGACCTTGCCTGTTTCACCATCCACGAGTATTGCTGATTCAGATACTAGGTCTAATTCATTTGCTTGGACAGTTGTTGTGGCTGTCAACATGGATGTAAATACGAGGATGCTTGCTACCGCTAACAGTAAAACTTTGTTTAATTTATTTCTCAATTTCTTGTACCTCCATCATAAGTATCGCTATATTACATAATACTATGTATTCTGCTTAGCACCTTTCATATTTTAACATAGCAGACATAAAAAAAATAGATGAGGATTGTCCCCCCATCTATTTTAATCTAGGAATATGGCAATTGTATGGCAAAGGAAAAATTTATTTACATTTTTATTAAAAAATGATGATATTCACTTTACCAAGTAGTTATTCATGAAGTTTCACTTTATAACGAATAGTTTGGTGCTTCTTTCGTGATTTGTACATCATGTGGATGACTTTCACGTAATCCAGCATTTGTTATACGGATAAATTTACCATCATTACGAAGATCCTCTATTGTTTTTGTACCACAATATCCCATTCCAGAACGTAAACCACCAACAAGCTGATGGAATGTGTCACTCAATGGTCCTTTGTAAGCTACACGGCCTTCAATTCCTTCTGGTACAAGTTTTTTGTTTTCCGATTCACTCTGGAAGTAACGATCTTTTGAACCAGCTTCCATGGCTCCAACCGAGCCCATTCCACGATATACTTTATATTGACGTCCTTGGAAGATTTCTGTTTCTCCCGGGCTTTCTGATACACCTGCGAACATACTTCCAATCATAACTGCATGTGCACCAGCTGCTAGTGCTTTTACAATATCGCCAGAGTATTTAATTCCTCCATCCGCGATAATCGGAACACCATACTCTGCAGCAGCTACAGCACAATCATGAACTGCAGTAATTTGTGGTACCCCTACTCCAGCTACAACACGAGTGGTACAAATAGATCCGGGTCCAATTCCTACTTTAACTACCGATACACCTGCTTCGATTAATGCTTTTGTCCCCTCTGATGTAGCTACATTACCAGCTATGATTTGAAGATCTGGGTATGCTTGACGAATATTTCTTAATTGGTCAAGTACTCCTTGTGAGTGTCCATGAGCTGTATCAATAACAATTGCATCGACTCCAACACTAACTAGTTTTTCAATGCGTTTCATCGCATCGCCAGTTACACCTACAGCTGCTCCTACGATTAATCTTCCTTGAGCATCTTTCGCTGAATTTGGGAATTCAATGACTTTCTCAATATCTTTAATTGTAATAAGTCCTTTTAATATATCTTGATTATCTACCAGTGGAAGTTTTTCAATTTTATATTTCTGAAGTAACTTTTCTGCTTCTTCTAAGGTTGTTCCTACAGGAGCAGTTACAAGATTTTCACTTGTCATTACTTCTGAAATAGAGATCGAATAATCTTGTATAAAACGAAGATCACGATTCGTTAAAATACCGACAAGTTTTTGTTCTTCAATATTGTTTACAATTGGAACACCAGAAATACGAAACTTACCCATTAAATGCTCTGCATCATAAACTTGATGCTCTGGAGTTAAAAAGAATGGATTCGTAATGACACCACTCTCAGAACGTTTTACTTTATCTACCTGTTCCGCTTGATCTTCAATCGACATATTTTTATGAATAACACCAAATCCACCTTGACGTGCCATTGCAATCGCCATTTCAGCTTCTGTAACTGTATCCATACCAGCACTAATGAATGGAGATTTTAATTTAAGCGTAGAAGTCAATTCAACACTTAAATCTACTTGATTTGGCAATACTTCCGATTTTGCAGGCATTAATAATACATCATCAAAGGTTAATCCTTCTTTTGCAAACTTGTCTTCTCTCATTTTTACTTCCTCCTTTTATATTTGAATTCCCATATTTTAACCGCTTTTGCAATTATAGCTAATAGCGGTAATATCATTTTCTAGGCATGAATAATGCCAGTAATCTCGCTCAAACTAAAAGTACTAACAAAGCTATTTTTATTTACATTACTCTATATTTTTCGCTTTTTCAAGAAGATAAATTTGTAAAAAAGAAGAACTGTAATTCAAAATATTATGATAGTTATGAGGTTGGAGAATGATGGAAACAAATCAGTTGTTTACACATTTAAGTGCTCAAGAAAATGCACAGTCATTTTTACATAAATGTTATCAAAATATCGATGGACAAACGAAAAAAAGCTATCAAAATGGCACAACGTTTATGCACTATATTCAACACGGCATACAGTTTTATAAAAGTGGAGAAGAAAGCAGTCCAATTGTAAGACCGGTTCTTTATTTTTATGGCATGGTCCATCTCTTAAAAGGATGGTTATTAACCAAGCGTGCGGATTATCCTGAAAGTACTGCATTACTTGCCCATGGAGTAACTTCAAGAAAGCGAAAACGAAAGGATTATCAGTTTTTTGATGATGAAGTCAAGATTCAACAACAAGGACTTTTCCCATATTTTGCAAAACATATGTATCACTTCAACCCTTTTCCTTTGGAGAAAGCAACCATGCGATTATTATTAGCTAACATTCCTGAATTACATGTGTTATGGAACTATCAACAACGGAAAACATTAATTGATATAGGGGAAATTAATAGTGACCAATTATTATTTCCTACATCGATATTAGATCGTTTTCATTTGACACGAAATGCATTTGTACAGCGTATTCAACCTTTCCTTCCACCTATTAAGAGGGTTAGTGAACAAACTACTTTGTTTAGAATCGATTTACGAGAAGGAATAATGCAAGCTAATGGTCCATTTTTTGTTCATATGGATAATCAACGATTATATTTTCCTGCATCACGGGATATTTACTTTCCATACTCGGAAATAATCGTACATTATTTAATTTTGTATAATTTGAGTATGCTTTGTCGTTATGAGACAGAGTGGTGGGGCGAATTAATGGTATCAAAAGCAGATAGTGCTTATCCAATGATTGATCATTTTTTAGAAATTACGAGAAGGAAAATTCCTTATTTAATAGAGAAAGAGCTCCATTCTATTTATTCTGCATGTAACGAGAAGTAATTAATCTCTTTTTGAATACTATAAGAGATACCAATAAAATAGAATAGGCTCATCATTTTAGCCAATTATCTTATCTATATATAATTCCGGAAGCTGTTCTAACGAGAATATATCATCGCTGTCATTACTTTTTACAATCGGACGTGTTGGTTCTTGTTTATTTACAAATACAATTTCTCCAGTAATTCCGTTATTTAGTACTACTTTTGAATTTTCTAACCAGTTAGAGAAGATATTCAGAAATGTGTTCACTACGTCTGGATCATATAAACGAATCGTGCTAATATGTAATTCCTCTATTACATTCACGAGATTCCTTGCCTTACGATAACAGGTCGTGGTTGCCATTGCATGATAAGAATCCGCAACTGCTATAATCCGAGCATAAGGGTGTACTTTATTTAACGTCATGCCTAAAGGATATCCTTCTCCATTGCCCCGTTCGTGATGTTGTAAAACAGCGAGTTGTACTCCACTTGTTAAAGAAGGAAGATCTTTGATCATGGCATAACTTGTTTGTGGGTGTTTTTTGATATTTTTGAATTCTTCGGATGTTAAAGATCCTTGTTTTTGAATTACATCTGTATCCATTTTCGCCATTCCACAATCACAAAGAACTCCAGCCAACCCAACTTGAATCCATTCCCCTCGTCGATAGCCCATTTCCTTCGCGATGAACGCCGATATCAATGAAGTTGCTACACTATGATGAAAAATGTATTCGTCAGAACGTGCATAATGATGCAGAGAGAAAATCACATTGGCATCTATGTTCTCTAATTCCTCTAGCAAGGGAATAATAGCATTTCGTAAATCTGGTATAGAAATAGGCATAGATTGTTGCCATTGTAAAAATTGTTCTTTAAAGACATTTACAACATTTTTATACACTTTGAGAAAGTATTTATATCCATTTTCCTTATCCTGTATAGAAGCAGAACGAATATTATCTACTGCTTTCTTTTCTTCTGTTTGTTCTTTTACTTTCTTACTCGGTTTATTACCAGATAACGGCTCATCAATTTCGACAGTATCGATTAGAAATTTACGAATCATTTGGATTTGATGTTCTGTGAGTTCTGTCCCTTTTAATGCAATTGGCCGATTGGATTTACCGATAATATCTTTTTGTAATACATATCCAGGCATGAGATGTGAAGTCTTCACTTTCATATAACATTTCCCCCTAAGATAGATAATATGGAAGTGCTGCCTCTATTAACATAAGAGACAGCACTTCATTAACTATTCGTTATCTTCGTTTGACTCTGTTGATGAATCCGTTGTTTCTCCTTCTACTACTTCAATATCCTCGACTTCTTCTTCATCTTTTTCTATACGAGTAACCGTAGCTACTTCTTCACCATCCTGCAATCGAATTAAGTGAACCCCTTTTGTATTTCTACCCGTTTGTGAAATGTCCTGCACTTGTATTCGGATTAATACACCGGCAATAGTAATTAACATTAAGTCTTCGTCGCCATTTACTGCTTTCACAGCAACAACATATCCCGTCTTTTCATCTATTTTACAAGTAAATACCCCTTTACCTCCACGATTAATACGACGGTATTCTGCTTCATCGGTTTGTTTACCGAATCCTTTGTTGGTAACATGAAGAATTTTAGATCCTGGTTCTATAATTTCCATGGAAACAACGACATCATCGCCACGTAAGGAAATTCCTTTTACACCAGCAGCAGTTCGTCCCATAGACCGAATTTGTGTTTCTTCAAAACGAATAAGATAACCATTCTTCGTTGCTATCATTATTTCTTTTTGGCCATCAGTCAGACGAACAGAAATGAGTTCATCATCTTCCCTAAGGTTAACAGCAATTAATCCACCTTTACGGATATTACGGAATTTCTCAAGTGTTGTACGCTTCGCAATTCCATGTTTTGTTGTAAAGAATAAGTATGCTTCTTCATCAAATTGATTAACTGATATTACAGCATTTACCCATTCTCCTTTTTCAACTTGAAGGAGGTTGATAATCGGTATTCCTTTTGCAGTTCGGCTGAACTCCGGAATTTCATATCCTTTCGCCTTATATACCTTCCCTTTGTTGGTAAAGAAGAGGATCGTATCATGTGTAGAAGTAGATACTAGATGTTCTACAAAATCATCCTCATTGGTACCCATTCCTTGTATTCCGCGTCCACCACGTTTTTGTGTGCGGTACGTAGATGCAGGTAATCGCTTGATATAACCTTGATGAGTTAACGTTATTACGATATTTTCTTCTGGAATAAGATCTTCATCTTCAAAGAATCCTGCTCCACCTGCTACTATTTCTGTTCTTCGATCTTCTTTATATTTTTCTTTGATCTCCATTAATTCTTCACGAATGATTTCTAATACTTTTTCTTCATCCGCTAAAATTGCTTTTAATTCTTCAATCAAAGCCTTAAGCTCTTTATATTCATCTTCAATTTTTTCTCGTTCTAATCCAGTTAAACGTTGAAGACGCATATCTAAGATAGCTTGTGCTTGTTTCTCACTTAACTTAAATCTTTCCATTAAGCCTTCGCGGGCAATATCCGCTGTCTTTGAACTACGGATTAATTCGATTACTTCATCCAAGTGATCAAGTGCTATGCGTAGACCTTCTAGAATATGTGCACGTGCTTCCGCTTTATTTAATTCAAATTGCGTACGACGTTTTATGATGACTTTTTGATGCTCTAAGTAGTAGCTAAGACATTGCTTTATATTAAGAACTCTTGGTTGTCCATCTACAAGTGCTAGCATATTGATGCCAAAGGTAGTTTGTAGGGACGTATGCTTATATAAATTATTAAGTACAACATTCGCATTTGCATCACGTCTTAATTCAATGACAATACGCATTCCATTACGATCAGATTCATCACGCAGATCGGTGATACCTTCCACTTTCTTATCACGTACTAATTCTGCTATTTTTTCGATTAGCTTTGCTTTGTTAACCTGGTAAGGTAACTCAGTGACAATAATTGTTTCTTTATCATTTTTACCTTGTTCAATATTCAATTTCGCACGAATAGTAATCGATCCTTTACCAGTCTCATATGCTTTTCGAATACCGCTTCGTCCTAATATTTGTGCCGCTGTTGGAAAATCAGGTCCTGGAAGATGATTTTCCATTATTTCGTCTATAGTAATGTCAGGATTTTGACTAACGGCTAATACAGCATCAATTGTTTCACCTAAATGATGAGGTGGGATATTCGTCGCCATACCAACTGCAATTCCAGATGTACCATTTACTAGTAAATTAGGAAAACGTGCTGGAAATACAACAGGCTCTCTTTCTGTACCGTCATAGTTATCTTGATAATCGATCGTGTCTTTATTAATATCACGAATTAATTCCATGGAAATTTTAGACATACGAGCTTCGGTATAACGCATTGCCGCTGCTGAGTCACCATCGACAGAACCGAAGTTTCCGTGACCATCTACTAACATATATCGATAACTAAAATCTTGAGCCATACGTACCATCGTTTCATATACAGCAGAATCACCATGTGGGTGATATTTACCAATAACTTCACCGACAATACGAGCTGACTTTTTATATGCTTTATCTGAATGCATACCTAAGTCATTCATCGCATAAAGAATACGACGATGAACTGGTTTCATTCCATCACGTACATCTGGTAATGCACGAGATACAATTACACTCATCGCATAATCAAGGAATGATGTACGCATTTCATTACTTATATTTATTTCCGATACTCTCGGACGATTTATATCTGCCATTCTTTCAATACCTCCCAATCACTAAGTGCAACTTAGTGATTTCCTTCAATCGATCTTCCGTTATCTATTTAATCCTTTATATTAAAACAAGAAAATACTAAGGTTAAATATCTAAGTTCTTCACATACTGTGCATTTTCTTCGATAAAGATTCGACGTGGCTCTACTTTGTCACCCATTAACATATCGAATACTTGGTCAGCATCAATCGCATCGCTTAACTCTACTTGCAGGAGTGTACGAGTATCTGGATCCATCGTTGTATCCCATAATTGATCTGCGTTCATTTCTCCTAGACCTTTATAACGTTGGATATTTGGTTTTGGTGCTTTTGGAATTTCGTCTAATATCCGATCCAATTCTTTATCATTATACGCATAATTCACCGTTTTTCCTTGCTTTATTTGATAAAGTGGTGGTTGGGCGATATAAATATAGCCGTGTTCAATAAGTGGACGCATATATCGGTAGAAGAAAGTTAATAATAATGTTCGAATATGTGCGCCATCTACATCCGCATCTGTCATGATAACGATTTTGTGATAACGTGCTTTGGAAATATCGAATTCTTCACCAACACCACTTCCTAAAGCTGTTATCATGGCACGTACTTCATTATTAGATAAAATACGATCCAAACGTGCTTTTTCAACGTTTAAAATTTTACCTCTCAATGGGAGGATTGCTTGGAAATGACGATCCCTTCCTGATTTTGCGGAACCTCCGGCTGAGTCCCCCTCTACAATATATAGTTCACTTATAGAGGCATCCCGTGAGGAACAGTCAGCTAACTTACCAGGTAAATTCGATATTTCTAAGTTACTTTTACGACGTGTAAGTTCTCTTGCTTTTTTTGCTGCAAGACGTGCCCGTGACGCCATCAATCCTTTTTCTACAATGATTTTTGCTATAGAAGGATTTTCATATAAAAATTTAGAAAATGTTTCAGAAAAGACTCCATCTGTAATCGCACGAACTTCACTATTTCCAAGTTTTGTCTTTGTTTGTCCTTCAAATTGCGGATCTGGATGCTTAATAGAAACGATCGTTGTCATTCCTTCACGAACATCGTCTCCAGATAAGTTCGAATCTCCATCCTTGATTAAACCGTTTTTCTTCGCATAATCATTTATGATACGTGTCAAACCACTACGGAAACCGACTTCATGTGATCCACCTTCATACGTATGGATATTGTTCGCAAATGAATATAAACTGCTTGCAAATCCATCATTGTATTGAATAGCTACCTCTACAGAAATCCCTTGGTCTTCTCCTTCTGCAAAGAAAGGCTCATGAAGAACTTCTTTATTTTTATTAATAAATTCAACATAAGAACTTATTCCGCCCTCATAGTGATACGTCACTTGTTCTTTGTCCGTACGTTTATCTTCAATCGAGATTTTTAATCCTTTATTTAAAAATGCAAGCTCACGAAGACGTTGCTCCAATGTATCAAAGTTATATTCTGTTGTTTCTGTGAAGATTTCTGAATCTGGTCTAAAGTGAGTTACAGTACCAGTAATATCGGTATCTCCAATCACTTCAATTTCTCCATCAGGAACACCTTTTTTGAAAGATAGAAAATGAACTTTCCCATCACGATGTACGTATACTTCTAATTCACTAGAAAGTGCATTTACAACTGATGCCCCTACGCCGTGTAATCCGCCAGAAACCTTATAACCGCCTCCACCGAATTTACCACCAGCATGTAGTACAGTCATAATTACTTCAAGTGCCGGTCTTCCAGTTTTTTGTTGGATATCAACTGGAATACCACGTCCATTATCCTTTACTGTAATACTATTATCTTCTTCAACCACTACTTCAATATGGTCACAATAGCCTGCCAATGCTTCATCAATACTATTATCGACGATTTCCCAAACTAAATGATGGAGCCCTTTTTCACTAGTTGAGCCGATATACATACCAGGTCTTTTTCTTACTGCTTCTAATCCTTCAAGAACTTGTATCTGATCTGCACCATATTCTTGGTTTTCCGTAATTTTATCTTCCATAGACATCTTCTCACACTCATTTCTGTTGAAATACACTTAAATAGGAGACCGATCTTTGTCGGTGTCCTTCTATTCGGAAGCTTATTTTCTATATTTAAAACGATTAAATGGATAGTTCATCTGAATAATCATCCAGTTTGTTAATCGTGGATATCATACTTGAACGTTTTTTTAACGTTGAAACGGACAATGAGCTAAAATACACATGATCTTCCGTTAGCATAATCGATTTAGCATTTTTTCTTGGGCCAGAGACTTTTTTAATTTTTTCCCAAGCCTCAATCATTTCATCAACAATGGAAGATGACGAAAGTAGATTGCAATCAATAATGGCTACGATCTCCTTTGTTCGAATGACATTTCCGTTTCCAATATGGATAAACATAAATCGTCACTTCCTTTTAATTTATTTCTGCTAATTTAATTAACTACACCATTGGTAACTCGAAATAGCTCTGCTTGTTGTAATGTCTCATGATGAATACCTTCCACACTTGTCGTTGATACAAATGTTTGTACTTTACCTTGAATGGTATTAAGTAAATGCGATTGGCGATAATCATCTAATTCACTTAGAACATCATCTAATAGCAAGATAGGATACTCCCCAACCTCTTGATAAATCAGCTCTATTTCCGCCAATTTAATCGATAAAGCAGTTGTGCGCTGCTGACCTTGTGAACCGTAAGTTTGAACATCTTTTCCATTCACATAAAAAATCAAATCATCTCGATGTGGGCCAACTAAAGTGGTTCCACGCTCTATCTCCTTTTGCTTTACATCAGAAAACTTCATTTGATATATATTACCTATTTTTTCCTTATTTGCCTCTTCTGATACTTCAATTGTTGGACTATATTGAATTTCGAGTTGCTCTAATTCTCGACTTATTCCTCTATGAATCGGTTCTGCCCATTTTCTTAACAATTCTAAGTAAATAAAACGTCGTTCCAATAAAATAGAAGCATGTTCAATCAATTGATCGGTTAATACTTCTAACATGGTCGTATCGGAATTTGGTTTTCGTTGTAATTGTTTTAATAAATGGTTTCGTTGTTTCAATACTTTTTGATACTGGGCTAAATGATAAATATAGGTTGGCTGTATTTGACCAAGTTCCATGTCCATAAAGCGTCGTCGAATTTGGGGAGCACCTTTGACAATTGTCAGATCCTCTGGAGCAAACATCACGACATTGACCGATCCAATATAGTCGCTTAAACGATGTTGCTCAAGGTGATTGACCTTTGCTTTTTTTCCTTTGGAAGTTATGGAGATTTGCAACGGTACAGATTGATTTCTTTTTGTAATTCTACCTTCTATTTTAGCATAATCTTTATCCCATTGAATTAATTCTTTTTCTCTAGGAGTACGGTGACTGCGTGCAAATGATAGAACATAAATAGCTTCCATTAAATTGGTTTTACCTTGAGCATTCTCACCGATAATCACATTAATTTGATCATCAAATGCTATCTCCAGTTGGTCATAATTCCGATAATTCGTTAGTTCTAATTTTTCAATATGCATGCTTAGTCCTCTTTAATCACGATATATGAACCAATGCCCTGAATTTCTACGACATCTTTTGGATATAGCTTTCTTCCTCGTCTTTGTTCGAGATGTCCATTTACTAAGGCACCTTCTTCTTGAAGGAAAGTCTTAACCATCCCTCCAGATTCCAAGAAATTTAAAAGCTTAATTAATTGTCCTAAAGTAATATACTCCGTGTCTATTTGTATTTGTTCGTGCATGTTTATCACCAAATTCTTTTTGTATTTTAAAACCGTATATACTTTAAAAGTCTTATATATCTATTCTACTAAAGATTTGCTCGAAAAGGAAGTTTACCTCTCAAAATATACAAAAACGCCTTAAAATGGCTTAATTTTGCTTTTTTAATTCTACTCCCATCATAATTTAGCAAACTGAACAGAAGAAATTACTTCTTTAATCTACTTTTTATTAAGCTTTTCCAGTACCTCTACCTAAAATGAAAAGAAGCCCTTATGTTGAAAGAGCTTCTTCCCATATTATTAGATTGATTAATAAGTTCTTACAGGTAAGATGAGTTGTAAGATAGAGTCATCTCCTACTGGTCGTATGATAAATGGACGCATTGCGCCAGTAAACTCAATTTGGACTTCATCATATTCGATTGCTTTTAATGCATCAATCATATATTTAGAGCTAAATGAAATTTTAACCTCTTCACCTTCCATTTGATCAGCTGTAATCTCTTCAACAACGTTTCCAACTTCTGGTGAATTACTGGAGATCTCGATCATTGAATTACCTGGTGCGTTAAATTTTACCACATTATTTCTTTCTTCTTTTGCCAATAATGAAGCACGATCAATTGTACCTAACAATTCTTTAGTTTTTACTTGAATTTTTGTCTTACTCTGTTCAGGAATCAGTCTAGAAGTCTCAGGATAATTTCCATCAAGCAGTCTTGAAAGGAAGTTTAAGTGCTTGGTTCGGAATAAAATTTGATTATTTGTCACACTAATTTCTACGGTCTCTTCGGAATCAGCGAGAATTTTATTTAGTTCATTTAGACTTTTTCCAGGTACAACAATTTGTGATACTTCCATAGGTGCATTGGAAACTGGAATTTCTCTTCTAGCTAAACGATGACTATCTGTTGCCGTGAACGAAAGTAAATTATCCACAAGTTTCATATTTACACCCGTTAAAATGGGACGAGTTTCCATTGTGGATACCGCAAATACGGTTTGTTTAATCATGCTTTTTAAAAGATCAATTGGTAATTCAAAGCTATTTTCTGTTTGAACTTTTGGTAACTGTGGATATTCTTCTGCGCTTTGTCCATTTAGATTAAATTCTGCTTTTCCAGAAGTAATTCGTACATTTAATTGGTCATCTACTACAATATCAACGGTACTTTCTGGTAGTTTTCTAACAATATCAGGAAAGTATTTTGCTTGGAGTATAATTGTTCCTTCTTCGATATTCTCAACATGAATAATACCTTCTTCTTCGGTTGGAATATAATATTCAATTGAAATATCAGAATCACTTCCAGTTAAAGTAACTCCATGATTTTTTACTTCAATTTTCATACCTGTCAAAATTGGAATTACCGTTCTTGCAGAAATGGCCTTCATTACATTTGATACACCATTAATTAACTTATCTCGTTGAATTGTAAATCTCATTTCATTTCCCTCCTAATTTGGAAGTTATATTTATTATTTTTATTTATAAAATACAGTAATAATAATAATAGGGCTTGTGATTATGTGGATAACTACTATTTTTGTATTTTACAAAAGGTTTTCCATATGTGGATAAACTGTGCATGAGTGTGACGCATTTTACACAGTATACACATGAGGATATCTCTATAATGATTTAAGCTTTTCTTTTAATTCTTCTATATCTCTATCTAATTCTGTATCTTGTTCTAGCATTTTCGATATTTTTTCATGAGCATGAATGACAGTAGTATGATCACGACCGCCAAATTCTTCTCCGATTTTAGGCAAGGAAGCATCGGTTAATTCTCTCGATAAATACATAGCTATCTGCCTAGGAAATGCGATAGACTTTGTCCGTTTTTTCGCTGCGAAATCTTCCAAACGAATGTGATAGCGTTCTGCAACTATTTCTTGAATAGCTGGTATGGTAATTTCTTTTGGTTTACTACTAGGAATAATATCTTTTAAAGCATCCGCTGCTAACGAAGCATCGATATCTTGATTAACCAATGATGAATAAGCTACCACTCTAATTAATGCACCTTCTAGTTCGCGAATATTTGTATTAATTTGATTTGCAATGTAGAGCATCACTTCATTTGGTATATCGAGCCCTTCTGCTTTTGCTTTCTTATTGAGAATTGCGATCCGTGTCTCTAAGTCTGGAGGAGTAATATCGGTAATTAATCCCCACTCAAAACGTGAACGCAATCGATCTTCTAAAGTTGGAATTTCTTTTGGTGGTCGATCACTAGAGATAATAATTTGTTTACTTTCACCGTGCAATGCATTAAATGTATGGAAAAATTCTTCTTGTGTAGATTCTTTCCCAGCAATAAATTGAATATCATCAATTAATAAAACATCAATATTTCTATATTTATTACGAAAATGATTGGATTTATTATCCATAATTGCGTTAATAAACTCATTTGTAAATTTTTCTGATGTTAAGTAAACGACCTTAGCATTTGGATTATGATCTCGAACATAATGACCAATAGCGTGCATTAAATGTGTTTTACCTAAGCCAACTCCTCCATAAATAAATAAAGGATTATATGCTTTTGCAGGAGCTTCAGCTACAGCTAACGAAGCAGCGTGAGCGAAACGATTACCAGCGCCAATAACAAATGTATCAAATGTATATTTAGAATTAAGCATCGATTTTGGTGAATCACCTGCATCTGCAGACTGTTTTGGTTTTGGCATGGGTTTTTGTTCTTCAATTTCCTCTAATGAATCTGGAATGATAAATTTTGTATTTAATTCAGACCCAGTTACTTCAAGCAACATTTGCGAAATTAGGTTCGTATATTGGTTTTCTAGCCAATCTCTTGCAAATTCATTAGGTGCAGAAATAATAAGGGTATCTTTTTCTAATGCTTCTGCTTTGGTATTTTTAAGCCACGTATCAAAACTAGGTTTACTCAATTTTTCTTCAATTTTTTTTAATGTAGCGCTCCATAATTCTTCAATATTTTCCAAAGTAATGCTCACTCCTTTCCTAATTTAATCATGACAGAAAAAGCCTCTCTCAATCTAAAAAGATGGAAAGGCATTAATATCTTTTATCTATGTATCAAAACATAGATGACCAACTTAATTTGTAAAATAAATTACTGTGGATAACAATATAAGAGCATAATAAGCTTTAAAAGAATTATAAACGTTATCCACACCTCTGTTGAAAACATTATTAACGAGGGTTGGATAAATATCCACAAATTATCCACATTGTGTGTATAAGTCAAAAGGTTGATTTCTGTTTCCACAGGTTAAAACATAAATATAATACCAAATAAAGAGCAGAAAATCAATGGGTTTTACATGGTTATCCACATATTCAATCGCTTGTGGTCAAAAGTTATAAACAGCACTATATTTTGTGATTAACTTGTAAATTTCTTGTGTGGATAATTAATTCTAAGAAAAAAATAGCAAACAAGAGCTGTGGATAAAAGAGGATTTAAATAGTGGTTGACAAGTAGTTTGTTTTTTTCGTATAATGTCAAGGACTGTCTAAATTGATTAGTTATAAGATGAAAGAGTTTAAATATGAATTGAATTCTCCTAGGAGGTGCATAGACATGAAAAGAACATTTCAACCAAATAATCGTAAACGCAAAAAAGTTCACGGCTTTCGCGCACGTATGAGCACTAAAAATGGACGTAATGTACTAGCTCGTCGTCGTCGCAAAGGACGTAAAGTATTATCTGCATAAGCCACTGAAAAATCAGTGGTTTTTTTTCTGTTATAGATAGATTTTAGGGGTTACAAAGCATATAAATGGATACATACTAATAAATAAGTACAAGCTTAGGCGGTTTAATGTGGGTAAAAGGTGATGACGTTGAAAAAACAATATCGTATAAAACAAAATGAAGAATTTCAATATACATTTAAAAAAGGTCATTCTTTCGCGAATCGGCAATTGGTAATATATTATCGGAAAATAGATGATCAAAGCCATTTTCGAGTAGGTCTTTCTGTAGGAAAAAAAATTGGCAATGCCGTAGTGAGAAATAGAATAAAACGTTGTTTACGTCAATCATTTCATGAACTAGAACCGGATATAAAACCAGCCTTTGACATAGTTATAATTGCTAGAAATCCAACTAAAAACATGAATTGTGGAGAAATCAAAAAAAGCTTATCTCATCTTTTATATAAAGAAGGATTACTTAAAAATACAAGAAGTAAAACAAGTTTAAGATAGAATAATGTATACAATTAAGCTAGAATAACAAGTAAGCAAGGAAAGCGTTAAGGAGGAAAAACGTTGCGTAAAAAATTTGGAATTATAGTTGCTTTAATAGCACTAACGATGTTACTTTCAGGTTGTACGGAAATTAATGAACCGATAACACCTGATAGTGATGGTATTTGGAATACAATTTTTGTATATCCAGTTTCTTGGTTAATTACGGCAGTAGCAGGGATATTTAATGAAGGTTATGGACTTGCTATTATTATCGTTACTATATTTGTTCGTTTATTACTTATGCCATTAAATGTAAAACAAATTAAGAGTTCTAAGGCGATGCAAGAAATTCAACCAAAACTTCAAGAAATTCAAAAGAAGTATACTTCTAAAGATGCAAATACGCAGCAGAAGTTACAACAAGAAACAATGGAATTATTCCAAAAAAATGGAGTTAATCCATTAGCAGGGTGTTTACCAATCTTGGTACAGATGCCTATATTTGTTGCCATGTACCATGCGATTATGCGTACACCGGAAATTAGTACACATAGTTTCTTATGGTTCCAATTAGGATCACCAGATTATATTTTACCTATATTAACTGCATTATTTACGTTCTTACAACAGAAAATGATGATGTCAACAAATTCATCGATGAATAGTAATCCGCAAATGAAATTACAAATGCAGATTATGCTATACGTAATGCCGATTATGATTGGTGTAATGGCATTCTTCTTCCCAGCAGCGTTGGCATTATACTGGGTTACAGGTAACGTATTTATGGTATTCCAAACGCTTCTTATTAATAAGCCAATGATGGCTAAAAAATAATGGAGGGGAAAGATAGTGAGAGAAGTAACTGCTAGCGGTCAATCAGTTGAAGAAGCAATTCAATCTGCATTAGCTCAATTGAATGCAACTAGAGATCAAGTAGAAATTGATGTCATTGATGAAGGAAAAAAAGGTGTACTAGGCATCTTTGGATCTAAACGCGCAGTTGTTAAGGTTTGTATAGCGAAAGATCCCGTGCAAGAGACGGAAAAATTTATAAAAGAAGTAACTAGCAACATGAATCTCTCTATCGATTTAGATACCACTGTTGATGGAAATCACGTCACTTATACTATGAGTGGTGATCAAATCGCAGTATTAATCGGTAAACGAGGACAGACATTGAACTCCCTTCAATATTTAGTCCATTTGGCGATTAACAGACAAAGTGATACTTACTATACGGTAACGCTTGATGCGGAAGGCTATCGAGGTAGACGAAAAGAAACATTGGAAACATTAGCTTCTCGTATGGCGGATAAAGCTTTAAGAACTAAAAAAACGGTTGTTTTAGAGCCAATGCCAGCATTTGAACGTAAAATCATTCATAGTATTTTACAAGACCAAAAAGATATTTCGACGTATTCAGATGGTGTGGAACCCCATCGACATATTGTAATTAAACCATCATGATAGCATAAAAAATTTGTTATAAAAACCGGCCAGTAATCTAGATATTATATTTGGATTAATTGACCGGTTTTTTGAATGAAAAAATATAGTGTAATACCTACGCTTTTCACACATATTAAACCTATCTCGTATAAAGAGAGGGTGAATAAATGGTGTCAGATAAAAAAACGGAACGATCTAAAAGCGTCGCTGATAAAACATATCAGTATTCCGATTATTATAAAGATGATCAACTATCTCAAGGAATGGCAACATCGCATGAACAAGTATCGGATACGTATATGGAAGGTACAATTGACGATCAACAACAGAAACATGAAAAATTACCGAGAAAGAAATAGAAACTTTAAAAACATCCTTTATAATAAAGGGTGTTTTTAATTGGTAAAAAAAAGTTAATCTCGGTTATTTATCCACATGTGTATAACTTTGGTATGAAAAGGTAACAAATTATTGATGTGGATAAGTTTATTTTTTTATGTAATTGTGTTATTCTAGTTTGTTAGTGACAACAAATATAATGATGTGATTTTAATAGATATAGTAAGACTATTATCAATGGGAATGTTTATCTCTTATTGATGGTTTAGCGAGACTTATTATGGTGTGTACGTGCCGTTTGCTCCCAAGGATGAGAGTTTGTACGGACGATTATTCATCGTAGTAAGGTAGTCGACAATGTGTGGAGGTGACAAAAATGTTGGATACAGATACAATAACGGCGATATCGACTCCTGTTGGGGAGGGCGCTATTGCAATCGTTCGTTTAAGTGGGCCAGAAGCAATTGCAATTACTTCACAAATATTTGAAGGTAAGAATCTACAAGAGGCTCCTTCACATACGATCCAATATGGAAAAATAATTGACCCTAGTACGAACGAGGTTGCAGAAGAAGTCATGGTTTCTGTTATGCGTGCACCAAAGACATTTACACGTGAAGATGTGGTAGAAATCAATTGTCACGGTGGTATGGTTGCTGTTAATCGTGTGTTGGAAATTATTTTAGCAAAAGGTGTGCGTTTAGCAGAACCGGGTGAATTTACGAAACGTGCGTTTTTACACGGAAGAATTGATTTATCTCAAGCAGAAGCAGTGATGGATTTAATTCGTGCAAAAACAGATAAGGCAATGTCTGTTGCATTAAAACAGATGGATGGACGTTTATCCAAACTAATTCAGAAGTTGCGCCAAGAATTGTTAGAAACAGTTGCTCATGTAGAAGTAAATATTGATTATCCTGAATATGACGATGTAGAAGAAATGTCGCATGCAATGATGAAGGAAAAATCAAAGGAAGTTCGGGATGAATTAGATAAACTTTTACAAATAGCCCAACAAGGGAAGATTTTACGCGAAGGTTTGTCTACTGCTATTATTGGTCGTCCAAACGTAGGGAAATCATCTTTAATGAATACGCTTGTGCAAGAAAATAAAGCAATCGTAACAGAAATACCAGGAACGACACGTGATATAATTGAAGAATATGTCAATGTGCGAGGAGTTCCATTACGTTTAGTAGATACTGCAGGAATAAGAGAGACTGAGGATATCGTAGAGAGAATTGGTGTCGATCGTTCGAGACAAGTGTTGAAAGAATCGGATTTAATTTTATTTGTGCTTAATTATAATGAACCATTATCTGAGGACGATATGAAATTATTTGAAGCGGTAGATGGATTAGAATATATTGTGATTATCAATAAAACAGATTTACAGCAACAATTGGATTTAGATAAAGTGCGTGAATTTGCAAAAGAAAGACCAGTTGTTACTACTGCTTTACTAGAAGAACAAGGAGTAGATGAGCTTGAAAAAGCCATTGCAGATACGTTCTTTACCGGGGATATAGATACTGGTGATATGACGTATGTGTCCAATGCCCGTCATATACAGCTACTAAAACAAGCGAAACAAGCTTTGGAAGATGCGATGGAAGGTATTGAATTAGGAATGCCGATGGATATCGTTCAAATTGATGTGACAAGATCATGGGAGTTCATGGGAGAAATCATCGGTGATACTGCTAGTGATAGCCTAATTGATCAGTTATTCTCGCAATTTTGTTTAGGAAAATAAATTTTATGGAAAGGAAGAGAAAACATGACCTATAATGCAGGTAATTATGATGTCATCGTTGTTGGTGCTGGCCATGCGGGAGTAGAATCAGCATATGCTGCTGCTCGTATGGGAGCAAAGACGTTAATGTTGACACTTAATTTAGATATGATTGCTTTTATGCCATGTAATCCATCTATTGGTGGTCCTGCCAAAGGGATCGTTGTTCGTGAAATTGATGCGCTTGGTGGAATTATGGGTAAAGTAATTGATAAAAGTTATATTCAAATGCGTATGTTGAATACAGGTAAAGGTCCAGCAGTGCAAGCATTGCGTGCACAAGCGGATAAGCCGATTTATATGAAAGAAATGAAGCATTTAATGGAAAATGAGGAAAATCTTACTATACGCCAAGGTATGGTAAATGAATTAATCGTCGAGGATGGGATCTGTAAAGGTGTTATTACAGAAACACATGCAGCTTACTATGCAGATTCTGTTATTGTAACGACTGGTACATTTATGCGAGGAAAAGTATTAATGGGGGATCTCGAATATGAAAGTGGTCCAAATAATCAACGCGTTTCGATTAAATTATCCGAGGATCTCGAAAAACATGGATTTGAGTTAACTCGTTTTAAAACTGGTACGCCACCAAGAGTTAATAGTCATACCATCGATTATTCAAAAACAGAGATACAGCCAGGAGACGACAATCCGAAATCATTTTCTTATGAGACTACGGAGCAAATAACGGATCAAATCCCTTGTTGGTTAACGTATACGAATGAATTTACCCACCAAGTGATTAATGATAATTTAGGGTTATCTTCGATGTATTCTGGGATGAAACGTGGAACGGGTCCTCGTTATTGTCCTTCTATTGAAGATAAGATCGTGCGTTTTAATGATAAACCACGTCACCAAATTTTCTTAGAACCAGAAGGAAGAGATACCGAGGAAGTGTACGTTCAAGGACTATCTACTTCATTACCAGAAAGTATCCAGCATAAAATGATTAAATCCATTCCTGGATTGGAAAAAGCAGAAATTATGCGTGCCGGTTATGCGATTGAATATGATGCAGTAGTACCAACTCAACTATGGCCGACTTTAGAAACGAAACGTTTGCCAGGATTGTTTACAGCTGGTCAAATTAATGGTACTTCTGGATATGAAGAAGCCGCTGGACAAGGATTAATGGCAGGAATGAACGCTGCAGCGAAGTCATTAAATAAAGAACCTATTATTTTGGATCGTTCACAAGCTTATATCGGTGTTATGATCGATGATTTAGTTACGAAAGGGACTAATGAGCCTTATCGCCTGCTAACTTCTCGAGCGGAATATCGTTTATTATTACGACATGATAATGCTGATTTGCGCCTCACAGAAATCGGGTATGATTATGGTCTGATTACCGAGGAACGTTATCAACGATTTACCAATAAAAAACAGCAAATTGAAGAAGAAAAGAAACGATTAAACAAAATTATCATTAAACCAACGGAAGATATTAAACAAATCATGGAAAATGCTGGAGCATCCCGCTTAAAGGAAGCAATAAAAGCGTATGATTTAATGAAGCGTCCAGAACTATCTTATGATATCGTTGATCAAATGATAGAAAGTAATTTGGAACTCTCAGAAGAAGTGAAAGAACAGGTCGCTATTCAAATCAAATATGAAGGATATATTAAAAAAGCAAAAGAACAAGTAGAGCGAATGCTTAAAATGGAAGATAAGAAGATACCTGAGCATATTGATTATGATGTAATTAATGGAATAGCTACAGAAGCAGTGGAAAAACTGAAAAAAGTACGTCCACTCTCTGTTGGACAAGCATCACGTATATCTGGAGTAAATCCTGCTGATATATCAATATTACTTGTGTATATTGAACAAGGAAGTATTGCGAAAGTAGCAAATGATTGATTATATAGCGGCGCGTCACAAGTATGCGTCGCTTTTTCCTTATAAAAGTAATTAAGGGAGGATCTCATGAAACCAGAACAATTTGTACAAGCATTAAAAGAAAAGGGAATAAATTTATCTGAAAAACAAATAGAACAATTTTCCATTTATTTCCAAGAACTAGTAGAATGGAATCAAAAAGTAAATTTGACTGCAATTACTGATCAAGAAGAAGTGTATGTTAAGCATTTTTATGATTGCGTTACAGCTGCATTTTATCATGATTTTAATCAAGAAATTTCTATTTGTGATATTGGGGCAGGAGCGGGATTTCCAAGTATTCCTTTAAAAATTGTCTTTCCTCAATTAAAAGTTACCATCGTGGATTCCTTGAAAAAAAGAATTACATTTCTAAACCATTTAGCAACAAAATTAGAATTATCAAATGTTGCATTTTATCATGACAGAGCTGAAAATTTCGGAAAAAATAAAACGTTTCGTGAAAGTTTTGATATAGTAACAGCTCGTGCGGTAGCGCGCATGTCTGTATTAAGTGAGCTTTGTTTACCACTTGTTAAAAAGAATGGTGTATTCATTGCGATGAAGGGTGCGCAAGCAAAAGATGAATTAGAAGTTGGAAAACCTGCTATTGAATTATTAGGTGGGGAAGTAGAAGAAATCCATACGTTCTCTTTACCAATAGAAGAAAGTGAAAGATCGATTATAATAATTTCAAAAAAACGTCAAACACCGAAAAAATATCCACGAAAAGCAGGCTTACCAAACAAAGAGCCAATAGAATAAGACAAAAAACTAATATTTAATTATCACTTCTTGTATTCTATTATATACTTTTTCTTCGATAGATATGGTAAAATAGGTTTAGCTAAGATAAGTGAAAAACGTAATGTAATCTAAAAATTCATAAAATGTTTCACGTGAAACATTTTTACATAGATATTATATTGAAGATTTATAGTTTGTTAAATTTTGAAGGTGGTGTCAAGAATTGGTGCATCCTTTTAATCGTATATTTGGAAAGAGTGAAAAGGAGAATATCGATACGGATGAAGTAGAAAATCAGGTAGAATATTCTGCTGATGAGGTCATTCAAATAAATGTAGATAACATTCATCCAAATCGTTATCAACCACGTACAATCTTTCAGGAAGAAAAAATTAAAGAACTTGCACAAACCATCCATACACACGGGATGATTCAACCTATTGTTGTTCGAAAGTTAGAGGAAGAAGATTCATATGAATTAATTGCAGGAGAGAGAAGATGGCGTGCAGTTCAACATTTAGGTTGGGAGCACGTATCTGCGATTATTCGAGATATGACAGATACGGAAACTGCTTCTGTAGCACTCATAGAGAATCTACAACGAGAAGAACTAACTGTAATTGAAGAGGCAGTTGCTTATGCTAAATTATTAGAATTACATTCATTAACACAAGAAGCACTTGCACAAAGACTAGGGAAGAATCAATCGACGGTTGCCAATAAACTAAGGTTATTAAAACTTCCTGAAGAAGTACAAACAGCCTTATTAGATAAAGCAATATCAGAAAGACATGCCCGAGCACTAATTAAGCTAAAACAAGAAGATCAACAAATAGCTGTTTTACATGAAATATTAGAAAAAGGTTTAAATGTAAAACAAACAGAAGATCGAATCGTACAAATGAACGAACCAAATGACAAGAAAAAACCAAAACCGAAGTTTAAAGGTGTAAACAAAGACATACGAATCGCGATGAATACGATTCGTCAATCACTTAATATGGTTTCTGATACAGGTGTAGAAGTAGAATCAGATGAAAAAGAGTTAGATGATTACTATCAAATAACGATAAAAATACCGAAAAAAAATCAATAGAATTTATTATTTTTATAGCAGCACTATGCAACCCATCTACGTTAATAAGATGGGTATTTCTTTGCTATTGATATTACAATTTCGCTAAATTCGTAGATTTAATAGTCGCAGTTCTTTAATTAGTGGTAATATAGTTTATATAGTTAGGTAGGTGTCAACATGGGTAAAATAATTTCCATCGCAAATCAAAAAGGTGGCGTAGGGAAAACAACTTCATCTGTGAATTTAAGTGCTTGTCTGGCATCTTTAGGAAATAAAGTATTACTAGTTGATACAGACCCACAAGGGAATGCGACAAGTGGTGTCGGTGTAAACAAAGCAGATGTTAGTCAATGTATTTATAATATTCTCGTAGAAGATGCTACAGCGGAAGAAGTAATTGTTCATTCAGAGATGGAGCAATTAGATATTATTCCTGCGACAATTCAGCTTGCAGGGGCTGAAATAGAGTTAGTACCAATAATCTCTAGGGAGATTCGCTTGAAAACAGCTTTAGAAGCAGTGAAGGATCAATATGATTTTGTTATTATTGATTGCCCTCCTTCTTTAGGACTGTTAACGATTAATGCGTTAACTGCTTCGGATACAGTGATAATTCCTGTACAGTGTGAGTATTATGCATTAGAAGGTCTAAGCCAGTTATTAAATACAATAAGACTTGTACAAAAGCATCTTAATCAACAATTAATGATCGAGGGTGTCTTATTAACGATGCTTGATGCACGTACAAACCTTGGTATTCAAGTAATTGAAGAAGTGAAAAAATACTTTCAGGATAAAGTCTATCAAACAATTATTCCTAGAAATGTCCGTTTAGGAGAAGCACCGAGTCATGGATTACCAATAATCTCTTATGATCCTAAATCTAGAGGAGCAGAGGTTTATCTTGATCTAGCGAAGGAAGTGATGGCTAATGGCGAGAGGGTTAGGTAAAGGATTAGACGCATTAATACAGCATAGCGGCGATGAAGTACAAGATATTGATATTCAGTCCTGTCGACCAAATCCATATCAACCAAGAAAAACATTTCATACGGATTCAATTGAGGAATTAAAAAATTCTATAAAAGAATATGGAATTATACAACCAATTACAGTACGAAAAAGTATAAAAGGTTATGAAATTGTTGTTGGCGAAAGACGCTTCCGTGCTGCAAAAGAAGCTGGGTTAAAAACAATACCAGCGGTCGTGAAACAGTTAGATGATGATAAAATGATGGAAATTGCGTTGTTAGAGAATTTACAGCGTGAAGACCTTACTCCAATCGAAGAAGCACAAGCATATGCTAATCTTATTGAAGAATTAAAGTTAACCCAGGATGAATTATCCAAACGATTAGGCAAAAGTCGCTCTCATATAGCAAATATGGTGCGCTTATTATCTCTACCAGACCAAGTAGTTGCCTATATTAATAATGGAGAACTATCGATGGGTCATGGACGAGCTTTATTAGGATTAAAAAAGAAGGAATATTTACTTCCACTAGTACAACGAATTCGTAAAGAAAAATGGAATGTACGACAAGTTGAAAAAGCAATCGTAGAGATGAATGAAAAACCAGCAAAACCAAAAGAAAAGCCAAAAAGAGATATATTCATTCAAGAGCGTGAATCTGCATTAAGAGATGTATTAGGAACTGCTGTACATATCCATAAAGGGAAACGAAAAGGGAAAATAGAAATAGAATTCTACAATGACGATGATTTAAATCGTATTATTGAGTACCTTGATAAATAAAAGTAATTGTAATATCGTAATTTGATTTAATAGGCGCTTTCCGCGGGGACTTCCTCAGCTAACTTGGAAAAGAAAGTACACTTATCCAAGTTTACTTTTTAGAAGGAGCTGTCCCTACTGGAATCGTCTATTTTTCTACATGCATTACAAATACTTATAAGCTATCAATAATTGTTACATAATTAGACAAAATGTTTCACGTGGAACATTAGGAGAAAGAGTCAATGATGACATCGAAATATCTATGTCATAGAACAGGTAGGAGACACTCAGAGTTATTTTCGAATGACTTTTAGCTTTGCATACGGATAATCGTTAAATTATTATAATATCTTTAGTAACCAAGTTATAAATATTTTATGTTACATAATTAGACAATTGTTTCACGTGGAACAATGTTATAAACATCAATGATAAATAGGAGAAGAATATATGGTCTTACTTGGTACAGTAGTAAATGGAATATTAATTGTAATTGGAAGTATTCTTGGCTTATTTTTTACGAAAATCCCCGAAAAGTATAAAGAAACTGTGATGAATGGAATAGGCTTAGTAGTTTTCCTTATAGGTTTACAGATGGCATTTGAAACAGATCAGATTATAATCGTATTACTAAGTTTGCTTACTGGAGCTTTAATAGGTGAAGCTATAGGGTTAGAAGAGCGCTTGAATCAACTGGGTGAATGGGTGGGCAATAGAGTATCAACAAAGAGTGAAGAAACGAGTATAGCTCAAGGTTTTGTTACGGCTTCTTTAATATTCTGTATTGGAGCAATGGCGATTATCGGTGCATTAGATAGTGGAATTCGTGGTGATCATGAAGTATTGATGACGAAGGGTGTCATTGATGGATTCACATCGCTTGTGTTAACGACTACTTTAGGTTTTGGAGTCATTTTATCGGTTATCCCAGTTGTCGTATACCAAGGTTTAATCGCTTTATTTGCAACACAAATTGAAAATTGGGTATCACCTGTGTTCCTAGATGGATTAATTATTGAACTGACAGCAGTAGGGGGATTATTAATCGTAGCAATTGGATTAAATCTATTAAATATAACAAAGATTAGAATTGGAAACCTCCTCCCTTCAATTGGGACAGTTATTATTATTTATAGTATTGTGCAATTTCTTTAGATAGAAAGAGCTCGAGAGAATTGTATTTATTTTTAATAGCGTATTAAGTAAATTTATGCTGCTGAAAGCTCTAATTTATCCTACTCATAAAAATTCGATTCTGTTGCACTGGCATGCAGTGGGGATGAACGAGCATGAACGAGCCCTCCATTGCATGCTAGTTTTACTTTCTATATTATTTCTGGGTTTGATTTTTCTTTACGTGCTTGAATGACAGTAGGAATCCGAACGTAAGTTAATTGATCATCAATATCTTCTAAGATGCCAGATACTTGTTTTGCCATGTCCATCACCACAGATAATCTTGTGTTTTGTAAAATAGAATGTTCCATAAATCCACTGACATTTACTACTCCCGTAATACTTATATCCCCAACAGCTGGTAATGTTTTATTTAAGGCTGTTCCTGGCTGTAAGGACTTCTTTTCAGTGATAATGTGTCCAATTGATGTACTACGGCCGAGACAAGCATCTATGGCGATAATAAACGGGTTATTGTGTAGCTTATAAATTCGTTCCAATGACTCTTCTAAATTTACTGCGTGTACAGGCTCATGAATCGTACCATAAACTCGTATATGCCTTGGTTTATATGTTTCAAAATACATACCAGTTAATGGACCTAATGCATCTCCGGTAGAACGATCTGTTCCGATACAAACAGCTACATACTCACGAGGCTGATATGGAAACCAATTCATAATATGTTGGCACATCAATGAAGGTAAATTATTTTCTTTATAATGTAACCTTAATAATGAAGATTCTTGGCCAAATCGTTGTTTTAGATTCATAGCTTATCCTCCAAAATCATATTGGTATAGTATACGGCTTTTTTGTTCGAACTATACGTGTAAATTATGAATTGGAGGAAACTATATGTGGAGATCATGCCTAAAGTGGATAACACTCATTTTAGGAACAACGATAGGAGCAGGTTATGCTTCAGGGAGAGAGCTTTGGCAATTTTTTGGCCATGAAAGTGGACTAGCTATTGTACTGTTTGCTATATTTTTTTCGATTTGTTGTATTGTTATTATGCAAATTAGTTATCGTTTGCAATCAACAAACTATTTACCGGTTTTAAAAGAGATAGTAGGAGAGAAATTAACAAAAGCATTCGATTTATTAATCATGCTGTACTTATTTACAACTACGATGATTATGATCGCTGGGAGCGGTGCTACAGGTCAAGCGTTTAATCTACATTATAGTTGGGGTATAGTGTTAATTGTAGTCATTCTTGTTTTGTTATTTAGAAAAGGAATTAATGGATTATTAACGATCAATCAATTTATTTTACCGATATTAATAGGAGGGTTGCTTTTAGTATTATTGAAATTTACAGTTGACCAAGATCTCCACTTACTTTCCCATTGGGAGGAACAGAGGAACTGGATGGCTGCCTTTCCATTTACAGCTTTGAATATCTTACCGCTCATTGCTGTATTGGGAGCTATTGGTAATAAAGTAACGAGTCAAAAAGAAATCATAATATCTTGCATTGGAAGTGGACTGGCTTTAGGGGCGGTATCTTATATCTATAACAATAGCTTAATTCAAATAGCAGATGAAATTATATTATATGAAATCCCTTTGTTTGCCATTCTAAAACATTATCCATTAAGTATGGTAATCATTATGTCCATTCTGTTATGGTTTGCTATATTTACAACAGCTGCATCGGGTGTTTTAGGAATTGCTACAAGGGTACAGTACTATATCCAAAAGCCAATGTACTTGATTGTTTTGGTAACATTAATTATTATGATACCACTTACTACTTTTGGATTTTCAAACCTTATTAGTGTTTTATATCCTATTTATGCCATATTAAATCTCTATGTATTGGCAAGACTATTACTTTATCCTGTGTGGGGAATAGTAAATAGACATAAAAGAACATAGACAACGGGAGAAGGAGTTAGGTAGCAATGGATTTTTTGAATCGACAATGGGAAAGACTTTGGAATTACTTAAGTAATCCAGATTTATGGGTAGGAATATTTCAAGGTGCTTTACAAATTGTAGTAATTATTTTACTAGCTTTATTGATTGTAAAAGTTACGAGAAAATTTGTAGATAAATTCTTTGTTCAACGACAATCTGGTCCTATTCGAATTACGGAACGAAGAGAAAACACATTAAAAAAACTAATTAAAAATGTCGTTGCATATGTCGTTTATTTCTTAGCGATTGTAATGATTTTAGGTGTATTTAACTTTGAAATTGGACCATTACTTGCTGGTGCAGGGGTAGCAGGTTTAGCTATTGGTTTTGGCGCTCAAAACCTTGTTCGAGATATTATCTCTGGATTTTTCATTATTTTTGAAGATCAATTCTCTGTAGGAGACTATGTAGCAGTGTCTGGAGTCGAAGGTACTGTAGAAGAAATTGGATTACGTACGACAAAAATACTTAGCTGGACTGGGGAATTAAATGTGGTTCCTAATGGGAATGTGACGCAAGTAACCAATTATTCTATTCATAATGGATTAGCTATTGTTGATGTGAATATTCCTTATGAAAGTGATGTTTATGAAGCAGAAAAAGTAATTGAAGAAGTTGCTGCAGAACTACCAAATAAATATGAATTTCTACTAGAAGTTCCCCAAATTATTGGTGTTCAAAGCTTGGATGTTTCGCATTATGTTATTCGAATTATTGCAGATACATCTCCTGGATTCCAGTGGGCAGCTGAACGTAATATTCGTAAAGAACTTCAAGATAAATTATTTAAGTCTGGTATAGAGTTGCCAGCATCTAGAATCATTATGTATTCAAAAGAAGAAAAAGAGCGTTTAACAATCGATCGAGATCAAATTCGCGGTGTACAAGGACGAGAAGTATCTAAAGGTGAAGTACGAAGTGAACTAGAACGTTCTAAAGCACGTGATGATGAATAATGCGTAATGAATTGCTATAATGGTAAGAAAAAAAGGAGATACGCATGATGGAGAAAGAATTCGGCCTAAATGATGTTGTCCAAATGAAAAAAGCACATCCTTGTGGAGAAAATCGTTGGAAAATTATTCGAATGGGGATGGATATTCGAATTAAATGTTTAGGATGCCAACATAGTGTGATGATTCCTAGAAGGGATTTCACTAAAAAAATGAAGAAAGTACTAGAAAAAGGAAATAACCAGGGATAAATAATTAGATAAAATTGACTAAAACTGTAGTTAAATAGTATAATAGGTGTATATAGAGAAATGTTTTTTAAAAATGTATTAGGGTAAAGCAAAAACGGGCGTGGATTCATGCCTGTTTTTGTTTTTTACTTGCTTGTTTTTTTTATGTCTAATATCTATAATTGGATTAATGAAAGCCTTCATATGAATGGAATCCTTAAGGAGTGGAAAAAGAAGTATGGCATTAACAGCAGGAATCGTAGGTCTTCCGAATGTTGGAAAATCAACACTTTTTAATGCGATTACACAAGCTGGAGCAGAAGCTGCAAATTACCCATTTGCAACGATTGATCCAAATGTAGGAATCGTGGAAGTACCTGACGAACGATTAAATAAATTAACCGAACTTGTAAATCCAAAGAAAACAGTACCTACTGCATTTGAATTTACAGATATAGCAGGAATTGTTAAAGGCGCTAGTAAAGGTGAAGGCCTTGGAAACCAGTTCTTATCTCACATTCGTCAAGTAGATGCAATCTGTCAGGTTGTTCGTTGCTTTGAAGATGAGAATATTACGCATGTTTCTGGTAAGGTGGATCCGATTGATGATATCGAAATTATTAATTTAGAGTTAATTCTAGCAGATTTAGATACTGTTAATAAGCGATATCAGCGTGTAGAGAAGCTAGCTCGACAAAAAGATAAAGACGCTGTAGCAGAACAAGCAGTATTAGCTATAGTGAAAGAAGGATTAGAAAATGATAAGCCTGTTCGTGCATTAGAGTTTTCAGAAGAGCAATGGAAAATTGTGAAAGGCTTGCATTTACTAACTAGTAAACCAACATTATATGTTGCAAATGTGAGTGAAGATGAAGTCTCTGATCCAGATGGAAATGAATATGTACAAAAAGTAAAAGCGCATGCTGCAGGTGAAAATGCAGAAGTAATCATTGTTTGCGCTCGTATTGAAGAAGAAATTTCGGAATTAGAGCCTGAGGAAAAAGAAGAGTTCCTAGAGGATTTAGGAATCGCAGAATCTGGCCTAGATCAACTTATTAAAGCATCGTATAATTTACTTGGACTAGCTACGTATTTTACAGCTGGAGAACAAGAAGTACGTGCGTGGACATTCCGTAAAGGCATAAAGGCCCCACAAGCAGCAGGAATTATTCATACGGACTTTGAAAGAGGGTTTATTCGTGCAGAAACCGTATCTTATACAGATCTTGTTGATGCTGAAAATATGGCAACAGCACGAGAAAGAGGAAAAGTAAGACTAGAAGGAAAAGAGTACATCGTACAAGATGGAGATGTTATTCATTTCCGATTCAATGTATAATAGTTGATAAACCAAGAAATTCCCATTTAAAATAGCGTAAATTAGTTTTTCGAACACTTGTCAAGGAATACAACATTTGATATAATACTACATTGTGGGTAATTAGAATTTGATTATTCCTTGCTCTTATGAGGATAGTAAGCATACTTTCCGATAATGAGGGCCGCTAAGACCAAAAGGAGGTGTAACGGATGAGAAAATACGAAATCATGTATATCATCCGCCCAGACATAGAAGAGGAAGCGCAAACTGCTTTAATCGAGCGTTTCAACACAATTCTAACTGATAATGGCGCGGAAATTGATAAAGTTGACGAAAAAGGCAAGCGTCGTCTTGCATACGAAATCAACGATTACCGTGATGGATACTATGTAATTCTTAACTTTAGAAGTGGTGAAGAAGCAATTAATGAATTTGACCGCTTAGCGAAGTTCAGCGAAGACATTATTCGTCATATGGCTATTCAAGATGAACAATAATAAGGAGTGGTTCTGATGTTAAATCGTGTCGTACTGGTAGGCAGGTTAACGAAGGATCCTGATTTACGCTATACACCAAACGGGGTTGCAGTTGCCAATTTCAACATTGCTGTAAACAGACCTTTCTCGAATCAGCAAGGAAATCGCGAAGCAGACTTTATCAATTGTGTGATTTGGCGACGTCCAGCTGAAAATCTAGCCAATTATATGAAAAAAGGAAGTATGATTGGTGTTGACGGCCGTATTCAAACGAGAAATTTTGAAGGCCAAGATGGGAAAACCGTCTATGTTACTGAAGTAGTAGCAGATAGTGTTCAATTCCTAGAAACAAAGGGTTCTCAAGGTGGACAGGATTCATCTGGAGGTTATCAGCAAAACAGAAATCAGAACCAATATCAAAATCAAAATCAATATGCATCTAATCAGAACCAAGATCAAGATGATCCATTTAAAAATAATGGTGAACCAATTGATATTTCTGATGATGATTTACCGTTTTAATATAATGTTTGTTCAAAGAGGATAAACTTTTTAAAATTAAATCTTTAAGTGAAGGAGTGTATTAATATGGCAGCTCGTCGCGGACGTGCAAAACGTCGTAAGGTGTGTTACTTCACAGCGAACGGAATTACGCACATCGATTACAAAGATGTTGATCTATTAAGACGTTTCATCTCTGAGCGTGGAAAAATTCTTCCTCGTCGTGTGACTGGAACTTCTGCAAAATATCAACGTAAATTAACAATCGCAATCAAACGTGCTCGTATAATGGCTTTATTGCCGTACGTTGCAGAATGATTTTATAAAGACAGCACTATGAGGTATGTACCTTGTAGTGCTGTCTTTTTATGATCTATTATTTATTATTGAAGGGAACGAATAACTATGCTTAATACAGATTTTATTAGTATTGCTTACCCTTTTACAAAAAACCATTGACTTTGAAATTATTATTTCATATTATGTATTATAATGAAATAATAATTTCTTTAAAAGGGAGCTATTAATGATGACACCATTGTCTGAATCAACGAGAAAATCAGCGGAGTATTTTTCAAAAGCTTCAGAAGTAATTCCAGGAGGGGTTACTGCCAATATTAAATATTTCGACCCACATCCACTCATAATGGAAAAGGGAAAAGGCAGTAAATTATACGATGTAGATGGTAATGAGTATATAGATTACTTATTATGCTATGGAGCCCTCATATTAGGGCATGGCCATAAGCAAGTTTTTGAGGCTGTAACAAAACAAATGATAGAGTACGGTACTACTATTTTTGGTACACCCCATAAACTGGAAACGATAATGGCAGAGAAATTGATAGAGTTATATCCGAGCATTGAAATGGTACGCTATACAAATTCTGGTTTGGAAGCAACCTTACTTGCCATTCGCACAGCAGTCGCTTTTACCGGAAAATCAAAAATTGCAAAGTTTGAAGGTCATTATCATGGTGGGTATGACCAAGTGTTGGTTAGTGTAAATCCTGATATGGAACTAGCCGGTGATCAAACAGAACCAAGAGCAATAGGTGAATCAAGGGGACTTCCAGATTATTATTTAGAAAATACGATTGTTTTACCATTCAACGATTTAGAATCAACGGAGAAGATTTTACGAGCACATGCGGATGAATTGGCATGTACTATTTTAGAGCCAATACAAAGTGGATTTATTCCTGCTGATCAGGAATTTATGGATGGACTACGTAAGATAACAGCAGAACTTGGTATATTACTTATTTTCGATGAAGTGAAAACTGGATTTCGATTATCGCTCGGAGGAGCTCAAGAAATTTATGGAATTACTCCTGATATTACAGCACTCGGTAAAGTTCTTGGTGGAGGATTTCCTGTGGGTGCTGTTGGAGGAAAAAAAGAGATTATGATGATTACTTCAGCTAGAGACGGACGTGATATATTAACCGCTGGTATGGACAATTCCAATAAACAAGAGCCGCTTTATCATAGCGGAACATATAATGGTCACCCATTGATAGTCGCTGCTGGTTTGGCAACGATAAATGAATTGGAAAAGGAAGGAACAATGGATGAATTGTTTGCGATAACCTATGCTTTACGTGAACAGCTTGAGAGAGCTTATAAGGAGCATGGAATTATCATGCAGACAATTGGTGAAGGCAGTATTTTTAATATTGTTATAGCAGAAGGTCCAATAAAAAACTATCGTGATCTTGAAAAAGCCAATTTGCAATTGAGAAAAGAAATTGATTATAAGCTATTGGAATTAGGAATTTACACAAAGCCCTTAAATCGTTATTCCATGTCTATTGTGCATACGGAAGAAGATATTGAACGTACAGTAAAAGCACATAAAGAGGCGATTAGAAGAGTATTAAATAAATAGACTGTTGAAGCGTCCAGAAGCCCTAGATCAAATTCTATTTTGTTCAGGGCTTTAATACGTTAAAATAAAATATAGAAACGATTGAAAAGGAGTATGTTTATGACGAATGTGTACCAACAAATTGCAGGAAAAATAGATGAAATGAGTAAATCCCAAGTGAAAATAGCTACTTATATTCTAGAAAATCAATCTACTGTTCCTTTTCTAACGGTTAATAAATTGGCTAAAAAAGCAGGCGTAAGTGATGCGACAGTTGTCCGATTTGCAACTTTACTTGGCTACTCAGGATATCCAGAGATGCACAAGTTATTGCAGAACTCGGTCAAAGAACAGCTTACAACATCGGAAAGACTTAAAATCTCTCAAGAAGTATATAATCAAGAACCTATGGGCGTATATGAGGTCTTTCAAGATGATATGGCAAACATCCATACAACGATGGAGACTTTGGATGAACAAGCATTTCATCAAGCGGTAGAAAGCTTAGTAAGTGCAAGAAAAATATACATAATCGCAAACCGCAGCGCTGCAGCTCTTGGTGTGTTTCTCCAATATTATCTTGAAATGATATTAGAAAATGTCGAGTTACTACAATCATTAGAGATTTCTTCTGAAAAACTACATCAATTAAATAAAAAGGATGTCGTTATTGGAATAAGTTTTTCTCGATATACGAAGAGCACGGTTCAAATGTTCTCCTTTGCCAAGAAGAAAGACGCAAAAACGATTGCGATTACTGATAATTTGCTCTCACCCTTAGTACCTTATGCTGATATTCCGCTTACGGCTTCTAGCCAAATGCCTTCCCTGATTGATTCCTTTGTTGCACCATTAAGCTTAATTAATGCTTTAATTATGTTTGTGGGTAAAGAAAAGCAAGAAGATATACATTCCCACCTTAATGTATTAGAAGATATCTGGCAGCACTTTGATATTTTTCAAAACGGGAAGATGCAGGAGTAGTAAGTTGTGAAAAGGCTAATGTAGATTTAAATCAGCCTTTTCATATTATGTTGAATAAATTGAGTGCAATTAGTATGAATAGAAATCTAAGCATTCTAAAATTGAATTGACAAACATAGGTGAAAAAAGTAAAATTTTTGTAATCGATTACATTATAAGGGGGGATTCTTTGGCAACGATTCTAGAAGTAGCAAAAAAAGCAGGTGTTTCTGTAGCAACTGTTTCTCGTGTTCTTAATAATCGTCATCAAGTGAGAGAAGTTACTCGATCAAAAGTGGAACAAGCGATAATAGCGTTGAATTATGAGCCTAGCGTATTAGGTAGAAACTTACGTAATTCAGAAAGTCGTTTATTATTAGTTCTTATTCCTAGCATCGCCAACCCATTTTACACTGAGATTATTAATGGTATTGAAGATACAGCGATTAAAGAAGGATATAATATAATGCTATGCGAGACTGACTCTAATCCGCAACGAGAAGCGATTTATTTTAATCTTGTTCGAAACAGAATGGCAGATGGGATTATTTTAATGGACCCTACGATTAATCGAAATAATGTATTACAATTAGCAGATCAACATCCGATTGTACAGTGTAGTGAGTTTGATAAGGATGGGTTAATTTCCTATGTATCTATAAATAATGAATTAGCTGCTTATCAAGCAGTAAAGCATTTAATAAAGATTGGTAGACAACGAATCGCCCTTATTAACTCAGAGGAAAAATTTTTATATGCCAGAGAACGTCGGGCAGGATATGAAAGAGCTTTCAGAGAATATGGTCGTTCTGTTAATCCGAGTTATATGTATAATATAAAAGGGTTAAGCTTTGAAAATGGTCAACAAGCGATGCGAATGCTTTTGGAACAACAAGAAAAGCCAGATGCTGTTTTTGCAGTATCAGATGTCTTTGCGATAGGTGCACTAAAGGAAATACACGAGGCGGGCCTCTCCGTTCCAGATGAAATTGCAATTATAGGCTTTGATAAGATTAGTTTTTCCAATATGACATATCCAACATTAACGACAATAGCACAACCGATGTACCGAATGGGAAGTATATCTGCAGAGATGATTATAGCAAAAATTCGTGGAGAAAAAGTAGAAAGTCGTTTATTAGAGCATGAATTAATTATTCGAGAGTCTACATAGGAGGAGATGACTATTACAGGACAAATAGCTGTTGTTACAGGTGTAAGTCATGGAAATGGTATTGGGGCTGCGGCATGCAGAAAGTTGGCGGAACAAGGTTGTTCTATCTTTTTTACTCACTATCAATCGAAAGACAATTGGGCTTATGTGTTTCAAAAAGAAATTAGAAATAAAGGTGTAGTATGTGAGTCTATGGAGGTTAACTTGTTTGAAATATATGCTTATAAGAATATATTGAACACAGTAACCAGTAAAATCGGAACACCGTCTATTCTAGTCAATAATGCGGCACATTCTACTCGAGATGGATATAGAAAACTTACATCAGAGATTATTGACAAGCACTATCAAGTCAATATGCGTCAAACGATGATGTTAAGCGTAGCATTTGCACGTCAATTAGAGATGGAGGGACATAAGCAAGGCAGAATTATTAACCTTACATCGGGTCAATTTCAAGGTCCAATGATCGATGAACTTGCATACGTAGCTACAAAAGGAGCCATATCAGCATTTACATTGTCACTCTCAGCAGAAGTTGCCCACCTGGGTATAACAGTTAACGCGGTAAATCCAGGCCCTACCGATACAGGGTGGATGAACGGAGAATTAAAAAAAGAATTGGAATCAAAATTTTTATTTGGACGAGTGGGTCAACCGATGGATGCAGCGAAGTTAATCGCATTTCTGGCTAGTGAAGACGCTGCATGGATCACAGGACAGATAATTAACTCAGAAGGTGCTTTCTTAAGGAAATAATCTTAAAATTAAAAAATCATGTTGACAACTTCAAGAGAAACGTTATAATAAACTAAAATGTAAACGATTTCATTTTACGAACTTTTTGTACAATGGAATCGTTAAAACAAAGGGGGATTTAAGTTGAAATTAACTAAACGTATGCTTGGAATCTTGTTATTACTTGGTTTGATGCTAGTTCTTGTAGCATGTAATAATTCGTCCTCAGATGAACCAACAGATGAAAACGATTCAAATAACAGCGAAGAAGCAAATGGTGAAGAAGAACAGGTAACGATTGTTTATGCAAGAGGAGTCGATACTACACCTGCTAGTGATGCTGTTATTAAAGCATTTGAAGAGAAATTCCCAAATATTAAAGTTGAACAACGTGAGATGCCATCTGATACAGGTCAATCCCACGATCAATATGTAACCGCATTCAGTTCGCAAAGTACAGAAATAGATGTGTTTAATGCCGATGTTATCTGGCCAGCGGAATTTGCACAAGCAAATTATGCGTTAGAGTTAGATCGTTTTATTGAAAAAGATGGAATTAACTTGGAAGATTATTTTCCAGGCACCGTACAGGCTGGAAAATTTGATGGAAAGCAATGGGCAATGCCGCAATATACGGATGCTGGGGTACTTTACTACCGTACAGACATTGTGGACACTCCTCCAGAAACATGGGATGATTTAATTGCTCAAGCAGAGGAACTAAAAGGAGAAGAAGGTACAGAATTTGGATACTTAATGCAATCTGCACAATACGAAGGACTAATTACAAATGCAATAGAATTTATCGCTTCATATGGTGGAGAAGTGGTTAATGAGAATAATGAAGTTGTCGTTGATAGTCCAGAGACAGTGAAAGCTTTAGAAAAAATGAAAGAGGTCGTTGGCTCTGATTTTGTACCGTCCAATATACTTAACTTTATGGAAATTGAAACAGAAAATGCATGGATTGAAGGAAAGTCTGTATTTGCTCGAAACTGGCCATATTTGATGTCTTCTTCCAATGATGAAGAACGTTCATCCATCGTAGGCAATGTAGAAATGACAACTATGCCAGCAGGAGATGCAGGTAGTGCTTCTGCACTTGGCGGCTGGATGACGATGATTAACCGATACTCAGAGCATCCAGAAGAAGCATGGGAATTTGTTAAATTTATTTCTGGACCAGAAGGACAAAAGATATCTGCAGTTGAAGGGGGTCGTGCACCAACAATCGAAGCACTTTATGATGATGAAGAGGTGCAAGCAGTAAGTTCGTTATTTGCTAACCCTGAGTTTAGAGAAGTGTTACAAACAGCTGTTCCACGTCCAGTAACACCAATCTATCCAGAAATCTCTGATATTATGCAAATTGAAATCTCAAAAGTGTTAACTGGAGATCAATCAGCACAAGATGCTGCAACAAATATGCAAACCAAAATGGAAGCTGCAATGAATGAATAAAACGAAAGTTAATAAGGCAAGATGGGGATTCTCTCATCTTGCCTTTATAGATAGTAAGTAAAGGAGGTACAACATGAAGAAAAATAAACGTGGCTTCCAGCTTAATGAGAAACAATTAGGATATGCAATGGTATTGCCGTCTTTAATCCTCGTTTGTATTGTTGTTCTTTGGCCAGTTGCACAGTCGTTTTGGAATAGTTTGTTCGATTATCGATTAAATGATCCCAATCGCTCCGAATTAATGCTTAGTGCCAATATAGACTTAGAAAGATATGTAGATAACCATTATTACTTAAATAGCCAATTAGATGATTTGGCAACGAAGGTAGATAGTGATGCAACAGCTAAGATTGAGGAAATGAAAGTAGGTATTAGCCATCAACATGAGCAGCTGTTGGCAGACGAAGAAACAAAACAAAAAGTAGAAAAAGTCGATGAATTATTGATGAGTTATCAGCCTGTGACGGACTCTGAACTTAAATATCAGAAGATTTACAATGATTTTGCAAATCGTTATCGAGATGAATTGTTACATTATCAAGCATCACTGATGGAAATCGCAGAAGTAACAGCAGACGAAAACTTAAGCCAAAGTATTGAACAAACTGCAGATTTAACAGGAGCCACCAGCGAAACAATTTTACAGTCCAACTTTATTGGATTTAAAAATTATGGCAAGTATCTCCAGGATAGCAGAATGTGGGGAGCTTTATGGAATACAACATTTTTTACAGTGATTACAGTAGCGTTAGAGCTAGTGATTGGCGTCTGTATTGCCTTGTTAATTAATCGGGCATTTAAAGGCAGAGGGATTATACGAGCTTCCGTATTAATTCCATGGGCGATTCCAACAGCAGTAGCAGCAATGATGTGGGGATTTCTCTTTGATGGACAATCTGGAATTGTTGCCCATTATTTAGAAGCACTACATATCATTCCGGACGCATCATGGCTACTATCCACATCAGATGGTGGAATGTTCTCGATTATCCTCGCAGATGTATGGAAAACAACGCCGTATATGGCTTTGCTTATCCTAGCGGGATTACAAACGATACCCCAATCGTTGTATGAAGCATCGGATGTAGACGGAGCAAATAAATTTCAACAGTTTTGGAAGATTACATTACCATTATTAAAATCCTCTATTCTTGTAGCTTTATTATTTAGAACGTTAGATGCTTTTCGAGTGTTTGATTTAATCTATGTATTAACTGGCGGTGGACCGGCAAATGCTACCGAATCTATATCGGTTTACGCGTATAAAACTTTGTTCGCACAACAAAATTTTGGAGAAGGATCTGTGTTATCTGTCATCGTTTTCCTGTGTGTAGCGATTATTAGTTTCATTTATGTCAAATTAATAGGATCCGACTTGTTTGCAGGTAGAACGAAGTAAGGAGGAGAGTAGCATGAAAAAACGAGGTACAGTTGGTTTTTATATTTTCTTAGTAGTTTTTGTGTTTTTAGTGATGTTCCCATTTATTTGGGTTTTCTTAACATCGATAAAACCAGTTAATGAAATTTTTTCTTCTTTTAAATGGTTTACGAGTAATCCAACGTTATCATCTTATGAAGCTGCATTAACGAATCGTCCGTTATTAAGATATATGTTAAATAGTTATGTCGTCTCGATGTTAACGACGGTATTGTCACTAACTTTTGCAGCATTTACGGCGTATGCCGTTACAAGACTGCCAATCAAAGGAAAAGGATTAATTTTAGGGCTAGTTTTAGCAGCATCGATGTTTCCCCAAATTGCGATTATATCACCGATGTTTAATTTAGTGACAAACCTCGGGTTAAGAAATAGTTACTTAGGATTAATTATTCCATATATTACGATTAGTTTACCGCTAGCTATTTGGATTCTTTCTACTTTCTTTAAGAAGATACCATATGAATTGGAGGAATCAGCGAAGTTAGACGGTGCCAGTCCATTTCAGACCTTTCGAAAAATTATTTTACCTCTTGCAACACCTGGTATATTTACGACGGGAATTCTCGTATTTATTGCTGCGTGGAATGAATATCTATTTGCCTTAACGATTAATAGTGATGACCAGTGGCGGACAGTACCCGTTGGAATTTCCATGTACCAAAGTGAATTTTCAATTCCATGGGGAGATATTTCAGCTGCGACGGTGATTGTAACGATTCCCATTGTAGTACTTGTATTAATCTTCCAACGGCGAATTGTATCGGGATTAACGTCAGGATCTGTAAAAGAATAAAACACAGAAGGAGAGGAATGTAATATGACAAGACCCATTCAAGTAGGGATTATTGGTTGTGGTGGTATTGCGTTTGGTAAGCATTTACCAAGCTTAACAAAGCTAGAACATGTAAATATAGTCGCTTTTTGTGATATTGATAAGGAAAAAGCAGAGCGTGCAGCAAAAGAATATGGAGCGGAAGATGCTGTAACTTATGAAGACTACATTCAGCTAATTGAGAAATCTCCTGTAGAGGTAGTCCATGTGTGTACGCCGAATAATTCGCATGCGGAGATCAGCATTGCAGCACTGCGTGGAGGTAAGCATGTAATGTGTGAAAAACCGATGGCCAAAACAGTAGAAGAAGCACAGGCAATGGTAGATGCAGCTAAAAAATATAATAAGAAGTTAACAATTGGCTATAACAATCGTTTTCGTCCGGATAGTCAATATTTGAAAAAAATCTGCCAGCGTGGAGATCTTGGTGACATCTATTTTGCGAAAGCACACGCCATTCGCAGGCGTGCTGTACCAACGTGGGGTGTGTTTTTAGATGAAGAAAAGCAAGGTGGTGGACCATTAATCGATATCGGTACACATGCTCTGGACCTTACGCTTTGGATGATGGATAATTATGAACCAAAATCTGTTATGGGAACAACACATCACCAATTGGGAAAGAAAAAAGACGCAGCAAATCCGTGGGGACCATGGAATCCAAATGAATTTACAGTAGAAGATGCGGCATTTGGTTTTATTACAATGAAAAATGGTGCCACGATTATCTTAGAATCAAGCTGGGCCCTGAATTCGTTGGACGTCGATGAGGCAAAGTGTTCGCTTAGCGGTACAGAAGGTGGAGCTGATATGAAAGAGGGTTTGCGACTCCACGGTGAGGACTTAGGTGAACTATACACGAAAAAAGTAAACCTTGGACCGGGTGGCGTCGCTTTTTATGATGGTGATACGGAAAGCGATGCTGAACTAGAAGCAAGAATGTGGATTGAATCAATTATCAATGAAGAAGAGGCAACAGTACTGCCAAAAGAGGCACTAGTTGTTACTCAGATTTTAGAAGCAATTTATCAATCTGCGAAAACGGGAAAAGCTGTATATTTTGATTAGAGGAGTTGAAGAATTATTATACAGGTTGCGTTATTAAGTCGATGGCATGTGCATGCGGATGACTATGCAAAAGAAGCTTTAGAAAACCCTGACATTCAAATTAAAAAGGTATGGGATGATAATGTAGAACGAGGAGAGCAATGGGCAAAAGAGTTAGATGTCCCGTTTGAAGAAAATATCGATAAAGTAATGAAAGACGATGATATTGATGCAATTATTGTTACAACTTCTACCAACTTACACACGGAAATATTATTGAAAGCTTGCCAACATAACAAACATATTTTTACAGAGAAAGTACTTGCATTATCTGTAAAGGAAAGTGAGGAAATATGGAAGGCGAAATTGAAATACAATGTTCAGTTGATGGTTTCGTTACCGAGGCTAACAGAAAAAGAGTTTCTATGTGCAGAGGAAGCAGTAGAAAAAGGATGGCTTGGGAATTTAACGATGATTCGCTGTCGATTGGCACATGATGGTGCAGTAATCCCAGATGGAGAAGAATTTGGGTGGTTGCCTGACCGATTTTATGATAAACAAAGAGCTGGTGGAGGTGCTTTAGTAGATTTAGGGGCGCACCCTATTTATTTAACCAACCGTCTTATGGGCAAGTCCATATCGGTATACGCCCATTTACAGTCGATAAGTGATCAGTATGAGGTGGATGATTCTGCGGTCGTGACAGTAGAATATGAGTCAGGAGCACTCGGGATAATCGAGACTAGTTTTTTATCTCATGGGAGTCCTTTTCAGTTACAGTTGTATGGAACGGAAGGAACATTGTTAGCAGAGGACGGAAAAGTAAAAATCAAACGTAAGCAATACCAGGACGATAAATGGTTGGAACTAGAAGCACCAAAACAAATAGCATCTCCAATGAAACAGTGGGCTGATGCTATCCAAAAGAATAGTACGCCAACCATTACCAAGGATGATTTTTTACAATTAACCGTAATCAACCAGGCTGCTGACTTATCGCATAAACAAAAGAAACGAGTAGAAATTCGTTGATAGTAATATGGAGAAATGAGCACTTTTTTAAAGAGGTGTTCATTTTTCTTTTTTGTAAGGAATTAACATGGTAAAAAATTCTTATTTTTTGTTGTAGAATAGTAAATTTATGGTAATATATACTTATAAATTTGAAATAAATGGATGTGAGGTGAGAGGATGTTATTGTCAGGTGTATTGAAAATTGTTGGTTCTGGTTTCGAATTTATTTTAGGGATTCCTGCTTTAGGTGGATCTATAATATTAGCTCTTTATTGGACACCGCTATTATTTATGTTAGTTTATCATATTATTACATTAATATTTTCAAAGAATGCTAATAAACCGATATGGGGGCCAGTTGTAGGTATCGTAGCTAGCACAGTAGGTTTTATTCCAGGTCTAGGAATGATGCTACATTGGGCTGCGTTTATTTGTCTATTAATTGATGGAGTTTTGACATTTACAAAGTCAAAAGATAGGGTAACACAAGATATTGCATAATGGCTTATAATTTTTCCGAACTACTTAAGTAGTTCGGATTTTTATTTTCAAATACTTAATCTTAACTTATTAAGGAGTCTAGCACTCTTTTGAATTCTTCGGGTTTTTGGGTTCCGATGACTACGGTTTCATGTTTTAGTTTCAATTCTATTCCCTTCTTGCCAATCACATTATAAGCGGTCTCGCCATCTGTATTAAATCGAATGCCCCATCCTCCAAATCGCTTGATCGGACTGTAGGAAATACTTTCGTAATGCTGTATATCTTTGAAAAGGAACCTTCTATACCGGAGATGTAAAGGAAAAAAGCGAATATAAATACCGTCGCTATAAACTTCGGTTCTCAACTTTAAAAGTCCTAACATAAATACGGGAAAGATAATACCAAAGAGCGCCCAAAAAACGATAGTAACTACGTCCGGTGCAGGGTTACTTCCTACTGTTTTACCGAATATGATTTGTTGTATAAACTCATACCACATATCCAGGGCAATAATTAATATTAATATCCATATCCAAATTTGCCGAAATCGCTGTGTTTCATGAAATAAAGTCTGGTTAACTTGCATTTACAACACCTCTTTTTAACTTAAATAGTATTGTTATTGATAGTTTACTTAAAAGAAAAGATAAAAGTATCTTTATATAAAGTTAATATATAGAATTGGCTAAATATTCTATTCATATTCGTATGGAAATGGTATATTAAAGACGATAATTATGTTTTGGATGTGAATAATAATGCTACATACCACTCGTTTAACATTTCGTCCTTATTGTGATGACGATTTTCCTTTTCTCCAATCTTTATTACAGGATCCAGAAGTGGTTCGTTTTATTGGAGATGGTAGCGTAAAAGACGATAAAGCTTCCAACGCTTTTCTGCAATGGATTTATGATACATATAAATATGGGAATGGTATTGGCCTACATGTTCTTATAAATAAACAAAATGAGCGGGTAGGACATGCTGGGCTTGTTCCACAAACTGTAGAAGGAAAAAGCGAAATTGAGATAGGATATTGGATTGCTAAAAACCATTGGGGAAAAGGATATGCCACGGAAGCTGCGCAAGCATTGTTCGCATTTGCACGGAAAAATATGAAGGTTGATCGTGTTATTTCATTAATACAGCATGAGAATACTGCATCTTGTAACGTAGCGAAGAAACTAATGATGAAGGTTGAAAAAGAAATCATTCTGAAAGATAAGGTAGTATGTGTGTATTCTGTTCAATTATAATCCGTTTTTACGAAAATTAGATTAGACGATAAAGGACGGTGCAATGAAGATGAATATCAATTATCATTTCTGGAATTTAGTAGTTATCGTTGATTCGCATAATAATATCTTATTATTGGAGAGGAATAAGGGAGATTTTGATGGATATGTTCCACCAGGAGGAAAAGTGGAGTTTCCAGAGACATTTGAAGAATCTGCAAAGCGAGAAGTTTATGAGGAGACGGGATTAAAGCTAGACCAATTGGAGCTAGTAAGTATATCCGGGTATATTAACGAACAAAAACTTGAGCAGTTTGTTTATTTGGATTATTTCTCGAATGACTTTTCTGGAGAGTTAATGGAAGCTGGGACAGAAGGGAGATGCCTATGGCACCCAATTGATCGCTTGGATGAAATAATGATTCACCCAGATATAAAAGTTCGTATTCGACATATACTGGCGAAGGATTCTTTTGAATATCAGATTTATTGGGATGAAAGAAAAAATAAACCTTCCGAACGTAGGCTAACCGTATATCAACGTCAATAATAAGCGAAGGAATGAAAATCATAAAGGGATTCATTCCTTTTTTAGTGTGGAAATCAAGCTCGGTTTCAAGCTGTTGATAGGATGTAATTTCGGTACTAATTATGACTTTCTTCTTTTTGGGTAATGCTGAATCATAATAAACAATAACCCTAAACTAAATAAAAATGTGAAAAAGAGAAAAGAATCATTTACCTGCCAAATAAATGAAATAAACATAAATAATAAAAACGGGATTGTAACAGTACAAGCACTCATTTTCCAAAGTAACCCATAAGTTAATTTACGTTTCATAAGATGAGAGATTCCTTTTCCTACATATGCAATGACAGATATAGCAATAAACACAAAAACGGTCATAATTAAATAATAGAACATAAAGAAATAGATAAACTGAAATATGATATTCATATCTGCGCCGATTCCATTAGACTGGTTTAAACGATTTATCCATTCCGGTATCGATACAATCGCTAACATGATAATTAAATATATTATGATCATATCCATTCCAATTCGATTTAATTGAAATAGGGCCTTTTTTTGCGGTAATTTTATACTGTGTTTTAATATTTCAACGAAAATCATATGAGCCATCCTTATATCAAAGTCTGTTTTATTTCATTATAATAGATGAATGATCTAAAAAGGGAATAAAAAGTAGAAATTATTAGCAAGTTTGTGACAAAAAATGTCAATAATTGTAGTGAATAAAGAGAGATTATTTATTTCCCGGGAAATATATTGATAACAAGATTCGACAAGCCTTCAAAAGAAAATCATGTTATCATTATATAATATGCCATTTAGACATAACACTATAGTTAGAACGAGGTGCATGAAATGAATCAATCTAAACAAATAAAAGATGGGGCATTGATGCTATTTATATTTACAATCATATTAGCCTCTTTCTTGTTTTTGCCTATTATATCAATATTTTTACTACCAATACCTTTTGTTCTATTCACAAAAAAGTATGGGCTGAAGTCAGGTTTTGTGATGTTGGCATTGGCGTTATTGATATCCTTGCTTATCATGACAATTATCGCTATACCACTGGTCTTGATGATGGGGCTTGGTGGAATAATGATTGGTAATGCAATGTATAAAGGTGTTACTCCTTATGATACGTTGGCTAGAGGAATATTCGGTTTCATCATAGGTATTTTATTTACATTCGGATTCACACAATTATTTTTGGATGTAAATTTAGTAAATCAATTTGAAACAGTTGTAGAAGACTCTGTTGAAACAAGTACTGCATTTATCGAAGAGATGGGTCTTGCGGAACAATCAGAACAAATTCAGGAAGTTGCAGAAACACAAATACAAATGATGAAAGAATTACTCCCATCCTTTTTAGTAGCTGCAGCAGCAATTCTTGCATTGGTTGTCCAATGGATAAGTTATAAAATTATTAATCGAAAAGATAAGCAGAAGCTTCGTTTTCCCCCAATACGTGATATAAGATTTCCAAGTTCGATAATTTGGGTCTACTTTTTAGCGTTTGTTGTATCTTTATTTATCCAGGATCCAGGTACCACATTGTATGTTGGTTTACAAAACCTATTTTTTATTGTTGGAATGTTATTAGCAATACAAGGGATTTCATTTATCTTCTTCTATGCACATGCCAAAAAGATGTCAAAAGCCATTCCGGTTTTAATTGTGATTTTTACGTTTATATTCCCACAATTTCTTCTTTATTTCATAAGAATCTTAGGTATAATTGATGTAGGATTTAACTTAAGAGATCGTTTGCAGAAGAAGTAACCCAACAGACACTTGTAGGTTTTGAAGGAGCTGAAAGCTATGCCAGATTTACACAATAAGCCAGCACTAAGCAAACATGTATGGGTTGTATATGGAATATCTATTATTTTGCTTGTGGCACTCTGGTATTTCCAATGGATAATCGGTCTTATTATGACCATCGTTTTGGCTGCTTCTTTTTATTACAGTATTCGAACCGAACAAATTCTTCTGGATGAAGCAGAAGAATATATATCAACGATTTCTCATCGTGTAAAAAAAGTAGGTGAGGAAGCTTTATTGGAAATGCCATTTGGAATTATACTATTTAATGATGAATTTCAAATTGAATGGTCTAATCCGTATATGAACCAATTCAGTGAAGACAGAGAAACGCTTGTAGGCAGATCTTTACATCTGTTATCTGAGGATCTCATACCGATGATTAAGGAAAATAAAGAAGAAGTTTGGGTTGAACTAGCAGGATATACGTTTTTAACGGTCATAAAAAAAGAGGAAAAGCTCCTTTATTTTATGGATCGCACCGATCAAGAAGCATTAAAACAACGATATCATAATGAACAGACAGTGCTTGCAATTATTTTCTTAGATAATTATGAAGAAATCACACAAAACATGGATGACACTGCGAAGAGTAAATTAAACTCTCAAGTAACAACTATTTTAAATAACTGGTCCAGTCACTATGGGCTATATTTAAAACGAACTTCTCAAGAACGTTTTCTAGCGGTAGGAACGAAGAAAATATTACAACAGTTAGAAAAAGTAAAGTTTGATATATTGGATGAAGTCCGAGAGATGGAAGGTGTCGAAAATAACCCTGTCACATTAAGTGTAGGGATTGGTGTAGGGAATATGACACTACCTGAACTTGGAGAAGTTGCTCAATCTAGTTTGGATTTAGCATTAGGTCGTGGTGGTGACCAAGTGGCAATTAAAGATGAACAAGGAAAAGTACGTTTCTATGGTGGTAAAACCAATCCGATGGAAAAACGTACCCGAGTTCGAGCGAGAGTTATCTCCCATGCTTTAAAAGAACTTGTAAAAGCCAGTGATAATGTAATGATTATGGGACATAAATCTCCTGATATGGATTCAATCGGAGCGGCAATCGGTGTCATGAACATTGCCAAGACGAATGGAGTTCCTGGTTATATTGTTTTTGATGAAAATGATATGGAAACAAGTGTCAATCGGATGATGGAAACGATACGCTCTGACGAAGGTCTGTGGGATAACTTTATTGACCTCGAAGAAGCAGAGGAAAGAATAACACAACGAAGCTTGCTGGTGATTGTAGATACGCATAAACCAAGTATGGTCGGTTTCGAAAGTTTATTAAATAAAACCGAGTATAAAATTGTGATAGATCATCATCGTAGAGCAGAAGAGTTTATTGATAATCCGACATTAGTATATATGGAACCATATGCATCATCGACAGCAGAGTTAGTAACAGAACTGCTTGAATATCAGCCAAAAGGAACGAAATTGAAAATGCTAGAAGCAACGGCATTACTCGCTGGTATTATCGTTGATACGAAAAGTTTTACGTTGCGAACGGGTTCAAGAACCTTTGATGCGGCATCTTATTTACGCGCACAGGGTGCGGACACGGTCTTAGTACAACGTTTTCTAAAAGAAGATCTAGAATTATATATTGAGCGAAGTCAAATTATCGAGCGTTCTGAAATAATTCATGGACATATTGCGATTGCCAAAGCTCCAGAAGGAATCTCATATAGTCCCGTATTAATTGCACAAACAGCAGATACATTACTAACCATGACAGGGATAAGCGCATCATTTGTTATTTCCGAACGGTTTGATGGTAAAATAGGAATAAGTGCAAGATCACTTGGTGATGTCAATGTACAAGTAGTTATGGAAAAAATGAACGGTGGCGGTCATTTAACGAATGCTGCTACGCAAATAGATGATACGACGATTGAAGAGGCTGCAGCAGATTTAATAGAAATTATAGATGAATACGAAGAGGGGAGAGCATCAGAATGAAAGTAATCTTCTTAAAAGATGTTAAAGGAAAAGCAAAAAAAGGCGACGTAAAAAATGTACCAGATGGTTATGCGCGTAACTACTTGTTAAAAAATAACTTAGCGGAAGAAGCAACAGCTGGAAACATGAAAGCTTTAGAAGCGAAAAAACAAAAGGCGGACCAGCTAGAGCAGCAGGAAAAAGAAAATGCGATTAACTTAAAAGATAAGCTTGCTGAGATTGCAGTGGAACTAGAAGCAAAATCAGGTGATAATGGACGTTTGTTTGGTTCTATTACCAGTAAACAAATATCAGAGGCACTGCAGAAACAATTTGGTCATAAAATCGATAAACGAAAAATTGAATTGGATGAACCGATTCGTTCATTAGGATATACAACCGTACCAGTTAAACTTCACCCAGAGGTTTCAGGGTCCATTAAAGTTCATGTAGCAGAGAAATAAATAAGATGAGAAGAGAAATCGGCATGCTAGGCGCCGATTTCTTCGCTATCTTTAGATATATAATCATGGTGAAGTGTGCATTAACGCCCGTAAAATCTTTGGTATAAGCTTAGTTATAATGGACACGAACACCTTGATAGGTCTCGCTATTTAGGGATTTTGTTAATTGTTATTAGGAGGAGAATGCGATGAGTGCATCGTGGAATGACCGTACGCCGCCACATAATATTGAAGCAGAGCAATCGGTGCTTGGTGCGATTTTTTTAGAGCCACAAGCCTACGTAACCGCATCAGAGACTTTGATTGCAGAAGACTTTTATAGGGCGAGTCATCAACGAATATTCGCTGCAATGATGAGCTTGTCCGATAAAGGGGAACCGATTGATGTTGTGACAGTGACAACTTTTTTGAACGATCGGAAGCAATTAGAAGAAGCCGGTGGTGTGACGTATTTAACGCAGTTAGCAGAAAGTGTACCAACAGCTGCGAATATAGAATACTATAGCAAGATTGTGGAAGAGAAGTCTACGTTACGCCGTTTAATTCGTAAAGCGACGGATATCGTTACCTCTTCATTTGAAAAAGAGGACGAAGTAGAAGATGTATTAAATGATGCAGAGAAAAGTATTCTGGAAGTCTCTGGGAGAAAAAACTCTGGAGCTTTTAAAAATATCAAAGATGTTTTAATTGATGTATACGATAATATTGAACAATTACATCAACAACATGGAGATGTAACGGGAGTACCAACAGGATTTCAGGATCTAGACCGAATTACTTCTGGGTTCCAACGCAATGATTTAATTATAATTGCGGCTCGTCCGTCGGTTGGTAAGACGGCATTTGCATTGAACGTTGCACAAAATGTAGCAGTAAAGACGGATCAAAATGTGGCCATCTTCAGTCTTGAGATGGGAGCTGACCAATTAGTCCAACGTATGCTTTGTGCAGAAGGAAATATTGATGCACAGCGTCTAAGAAATGGACAACTACAAGCAGATGATTGGGGAAAGTTAACGATGGCAATGGGTTCATTATCCAATGCCGGAATTTATATTGATGATACACCAGGAGTTCGTGTAAATGAAATTCGTTCTAAATGTCGTCGTCTTAAGCAAGAGCATGGACTTGGCATGATCTTAATCGATTATTTGCAATTGATTCAAGGGAGCGGAAGTTCAAAAGAAAATCGACAACAAGAAGTGTCTGAGATTTCACGTGCATTAAAAGCATTAGCAAGAGAATTAGAAGTTCCTTTAATTGCACTATCTCAGTTATCTCGTGGTGTAGAATCACGACAAGATAAAAGACCGATGATGTCGGATATTCGTGAGTCTGGAAGTATTGAGCAGGATGCTGATATTGTTGGATTCCTTTATCGTGATGATTATTATGATCAAGAAACAGAAAAACAAAATATCATAGAAATAATTATAGCAAAACAACGTAATGGTCCAACAGGAACAGTAGAACTGGCTTTTGTAAAAGAATATAATAAATTCGTTGATTTAGACCATCGATATCAGGAAGGAGACATCCCTCCTGCGATGTAATTATCAATGCATTCTGGAACTATGATTTGAAGATTATAGTTCTTTTTTCTTTTAAAGCGCGAAACTTTGGAGCCTGAAGTATATTAGTTTGTAATTATAACGAGTGAAAAAAACACACCCTAACTTGCTCTGAAAGATTTAGAGTGTGTTTTACATACATTATTCTCCGATTGCTTTTTTCTTTACTTCCACATTTCCTTCAATGGCACGGGAGTAAGGGCAAGCTTTATGAGCTTTTTCCATTAATTCTTCCGCTTCCACCTGTGTTACGCCTTCCATTTTTGCTGTTAGATTCACGCTTAAGCCAAAGCCACTAGCTTGTTTTTCAATGCTTACCTCTGCGGTTACCTCAGAAATAATTTTTTTCTTCACTTGTCCAGCAACCATTTGCAATGCACTGTCAAAACAGGCAGCATAGCCTGCAGAGAAGAGCTGTTCCGGGTTTGTAGTACCTTCTTTCTCATTTCCACCTAACCCTTTTGGTAAAGATAAAGTTAAATCCAATGTGCCATCAGACGACTTTACTGATCCTTGACGGCCACCGGAAGCAGTAGAAGACGCCGTATATAATGCTGATCCCATAATAAAACACTCCTCTTTTTATTTAAATTTTACACAATTAGATTGTACACAATCAAATTGTGTTGCGTCAACTAATATAATTTTATATATGAACTTGTTATAATAAGTTTAGGAGTGATAATAATGTCCAAAGATATATTAAAATTAGATAATCAAATATGTTTTCCTCTATATGCTGCGACTCGGGAAATGACAAAACGCTACCGTCCATTGTTAGAAGAGTTAAACGTTACTTACCCGCAATATATAGTTTTACTTGTTCTATGGGAAACAGACCGGATCTCAGTAAAAGCATTAGGTGAAAGGCTTTTTTTGGATTCAGGTACACTTACTCCAATGCTGAAGCGAATGGAAGAACACGGCTTCATACAACGAATCCGATCAAAAGAAGATGAACGTATTGTAGAAGTCGTCTTAACTAAGCAAGGAAAACAAGCAGAAAAACAAGCAGAAAAGATTCCATTAAAATTTATTGAACAGACTAATTTAAACGAAACAGAAGCAATGCAACTAAAACAAATATTATTTAAAATGCTTGGTAATTAGCAAAGGCCATAATAAGTACTCGAAATGGATATTTGCAATTGCTAGTGTTTGTTATGTTATGAACAGAAGGAAGCCTAGATATCGAGGAATGGTATCTGGGCTTTTTACGCAATCATACATAATCATTATAAAATAACTTAAAATCTTAAAAATCCTAGCCAGAAAGTATAATAATAGGGTATAGGAAACTATAAAGGCATATATTTAAAAAACTACGATTGATAGAGAGGTTGTTGAAATGATAAACAAATGGAAAGAAATGATGAAGGGTCTAAAATTTATAGTAAGTAATCCATTTATTTTTGCTGAGAAGAGAAGTGTCGACAAATTTGAAGAATTAGCAGAAGAAGGCTGGCAAATAAAGAAAATATGGTTGGGTGGATTTATGTACATATTAGAAGAAGTAGAGCCTAAATCAATTAGTTATTATTTCGATTCCCAACCAAATCCTACAGAACAATATTATCGTGTATTTTACAATGCAGGATGGAAGTTAGTGGATACTTCAAATAGTTTGCACTTATTTTTTGCTCCTGCTGGAACAACACTACTAGAAAGAAATTCAGAAAAATTACAAACGCGTTTTCGTAGCGAAAGTTCTTATTTCGGAAAATATAGTATTGGTATCTTTATTGCCATACTTTTTGTATTTTTAGGATGGGTATTTATTGAATGGAATATAGTAAGAAATCTACTTATTGGTGTTCTTAGTATTTTAATTATCGGGTTTTCGGTGACTTTTACACCATATGCAATCTATAAATGGCGAATTCAAAAATTACGGAATAATGATAGAAATTAATAGAATATAACAAAATTACAATTTGATGATAAAATTAGGTTTCAGATTTCAAATGAAGTGAAGTATTTAAGAGTATATGGACGATATAATATGAATTGTCTTTATTAAGTTAAAGAAAGATTTAATTTTAAAACAATAGTGTGAAAGACGAGCTTTTATTGTATTTGTTTGAAAATTATATTTTGTATATAATAGCGTAAGTGCGTTCATAAAGGGACGGTTTAACCACACCGAAACGAAAAATAAATGAGTCCAAAAGATTCATTTATTTTTATTTATTACACATATGATCGTTTAGTATTATGCAAATCTACCCAAAAATCAAAAGAAATAGAGGTGAAACAATGCCAGTAGTTGAAACAAAAAATCTATCTAAAATTTTTGGAAAAAATACAAAGCAGTCTATAAAACTGCTTGATCAAGGATTAACGAAAGAAGAGATCCTTAAGAAAACTGGCAACACGGTTGGTGTAAACCGTGCAAGCTTCTCTGTAGAAGAGGGAGAAATATTTGTTATTATGGGTCTTTCCGGTAGTGGTAAGTCCACATTAGTTCGTTTATTGAATCGTTTAATCGAGCCAAGTGAGGGTTCTATTCTTATCGAAGGGCAAGACTTAGCAAAAATGGATAAGAAAGAACTTCGCCAAGTTCGTCGAGAAAAACTAGGAATGGTTTTCCAGCAATTTGCATTATTCCCGCATCGTACAATCTTGCAAAATGCAGAATTTGGCTTAGAAGTACAAAAGATAGATAAAAATGAGCGGCATAAACGTGCTGAAGAAGCATTGAAATTAGTAGGGTTAGGTGATTATATTCATCAAAAACCAAGCCAATTATCTGGTGGTATGCAGCAACGTGTTGGGCTGGCGCGTGCACTTGCCAATGATCCGAAAGTACTTCTTATGGACGAAGCTTTTTCTGCACTTGATCCGTTGATTCGTAAAGAGATGCAGGATGAATTAATTGATTTACAATCATCAATGAAGAAAACAATTATCTTTATCACGCATGATTTAGATGAAGCATTACGCTTAGGAGATAGAATTGCATTAATGAAAGATGGTGCAATTGTTCAAATTGGTTCTCCAGAAGAAATTTTAATGAATCCTGCGAATGATTATGTAGAAAAATTCGTAGAAGATGTAGACCGTTCTAAGATTCTAACTGCACATCATATTATGAAACGCCCAGAAACGATAAATATAGAGAAGCATGGTCCGCGTGCCGCCCTTGAAAGAATGCGAAAAGAAGGTATTTCGAGCATTCTCGTTGTAGACGGGAAGCGCCACTTGAAAGGGTATGTAACTGCAGATGATGCATCAGCAGCAAGAAAACAAGAAAGCAATACTATCGAAGACATTCTAAAAACAGATATCTTAAAAGTAAGTCCAGATACTGCTATGCAGGAAATTTTCTCAATGATTTATGATTCGCCTATTCCATTAGCAGTGGTAAGTGAGGATGATCGTTTAGAAGGTATTATCGTTCGTGGGGCTGTGCTTGCCGCTCTTGCTGGAGATGGAGAGGTGAATACAGATGAGTAATGAAAGCATGCTTGATGTTGTACCGCAGATTCCATTAGCACAATGGACAGAAAATGCAACAAAATGGATTCAAGAGAAATTTGCATTTGTCTTTGAACCATTAAAGACGTATTTTGGCGATTTTATGGATTATGTATCTGGAGATTTACTTGTAGAAATTCCACCAGTACTATTTATTCTCATTGTTGCGGTAATAGCATTTTTTGTATCAGGTAAGAAATTTGGTTTAGCAGCATTCTCCATTGTTGGTCTTTGGTTTGTATATAACCAAGGTTTATGGGATGCGCTAATGTCCACCGTAACACTTGTATTATTAGCAAGTTTACTATCGGTTATCGTAGGTGTTCCAATTGGAATACTCATGTCGAAAAGTAAGATTGCGAACACAATATTCACGCCAATTCTAGACTTTATGCAGACGATGCCAGCATTCGTATATTTAATTCCTGCAGTAGCATTCTTCGGTATTGGCATGGTTCCTGGTGTGTTTGCATCACTTATATTTGCAACGCCACCTACCGTTCGTTTTACGAATTTAGGTATTCGTCAAGTGTCGAAGGATCTTGTGGAAGCATCGGATTCATTTGGTAGTACGGGAGCTCAAAAACTATTTAAGGTTGAGTTACCGATGGCGAGATCGACAATTATGGCTGGGATTAATCAGACAGTAATGTTAGCACTATCCATGGTTGTAATTGCATCTATGATCGGTGCACCAGGGTTAGGAAGTCAAGTACTTTCTTCTCTACAACGTGCATCTGTAGGACCTGGTTTCGTAGCAGGGATTGGAATTGTTATCTTAGCAATTATTATTGATCGCATTACGCAAAATATGAACAAAGATAAAGAGTAATTTTGTGGGTCACCTCTCTTCATGTACTTCATGAGGAGAGTCTATATAAACTAATCTATACTAATAAAAGGAGCGATTTTATGGCTACATGGAACTTAAAACGTGCAGGTCTAATTTCAGGACTAGCATTATCATTATTTGCTGCAGGTTGCGGAAGTGACGATAGTGGAGATGGTGAAGGAGATTCAGCTGGAGAAGATAGTAAAGAAATTGAACTAGCATACGTAGAATGGGATACGGAAGTAGCATCAACACACGTGATTGGTAAAGTTTTAGAAGATTTAGGTTATGATGTAACATTAACTGCTTTAGATAATGCAATTATGTGGGAAGCTGTAGCAAATGGGGAAGCTGACGGAATGGTAGCAGCATGGTTACCAAACACTCATGCTGAGCAGTATGAAGCTTACGGTGATCAAGTTGAAAGTCTTGGTGTAAACCTAGAGGGAGCAAAAATTGGATTAGTTGTTCCAGAATATATGGATGTTAACTCCATTGAAGACCTTTCTGATGAAGCTGGGCAAACGATCACTGGTATTGAGCCAGGTGCAGGTGTTGTTGCCGCATCAGAAGACGCTGTAGAAACATATGATAACCTAGATGGATGGTCTGTTCAAACTTCTTCTAGTGGTGCTATGGCTACTGAACTAGGTAGTGCAATTAATAATGAAGAAGATATTATTGTAACAGGGTGGTCTCCGCATTGGAAATTCCAAGCATATGACTTAAAGTATCTGGAAGATCCAGAAGGTGTATTTGGTGATGCTGAAACGATTGAAACGATGGTTCGTGAAGGTCTAGAAGAAGACATGCCAGAAGCATACACAGTACTTGATAACTTCCAATGGGACACTGCTGCTATGGAAGAAGTAATGCTTGAAATCAGTGAAGGCGCAGATCCAAAACAAGCAGCTGCTGATTGGGTAGAAGCTAACCAAGATAAAGTTGACGAATGGACAAAAGATGTAGAGTAATTAAAATAATTTCTGTTCTTGAATCAGTTAAAAGGTTTCTATTATCAATACGGTGATAGGAACCTTTTTTAATTATAAAATATATAGGATGTTCCGTACATTAACTGATTATAACGATAAAATGTTCGTATTTTACATTGACTATTTAGATTCGTATTGATAGAATGACTAATGGTTAGAATAAAAGACAAATAATTTATCGTAGTGAAGTAACTTTCGTAAATTCATTATAATGATCAATTTTACGGATGCTATGGTTGCTATGAAAAGTAAGTATATTATTAAAATTCATTATGGAGGTGCACTATGTCTTCAGTAGTTGTTGTGGGTACCCAATGGGGAGATGAAGGGAAAGGTAAGATTACAGACTTTCTTTCTCAAAATGCAGAAGTAGTTGCAAGATATCAAGGTGGTAATAATGCTGGACATACAATTAAATTTGATGATGTGACGTATAAATTACATTTGATTCCATCTGGTATTTTCTTTGATGATAAGATTTGTGTATTAGGTAATGGAATGGTAATTGATCCGAAGGCGTTTGTTGAAGAGGTTGCATATCTTCATGAACGTAATGTATCAACTGATAATCTTCGTATAAGCAATCGTGCACATGTTATCCTTCCATATCATTTGAAACTGGATATTCTTCAAGAAGAAGAAAAAGGTGCAAATAAAATTGGAACAACGAAAAAAGGAATCGGCCCTGCATATATGGACAAAGCCGCACGTGTTGGAATTCGTGTAGCGGATTTAATGGATAAAGATGCTTTTCGTGAAAAGCTGGAACAGAATTTAAGAGAAAAGAATCGTTTATTTGAAAAAGTATATGAAGCGGATCCTATTCAAGTAGAAGATATTTTAGAAGAATATTATGAGTATGGCCAGAAGATGGCACCTTATGTTACTGATACTTCTGTTGTATTAAATGATGCCATTGATGAAGGTAAACGAGTGTTGTTTGAAGGTGCACAAGGCGTTATGCTAGATATTGACCAAGGAACGTATCCGTTTGTTACTTCCTCCAACCCAATTGCGGGAGGAGTAACAATTGGATCTGGGGTAGGACCTACGAAAATTAATCATGTTGTTGGCGTATCCAAAGCATATACAACTCGTGTAGGTGACGGACCTTTCCCAACAGAGCTTCATGATGAAATCGGGAATCAAATTCGTGAAGTTGGACGTGAATATGGAACTACTACGGGGCGCGCTCGCCGCGTTGGTTGGTTTGATAGTGTTGTTGTTCGCCATGCTCGCCGAGTAAGTGGTATAACTGATTTATCCTTAAACTCTATTGATGTATTAACTGGTATTGAAACATTGAAAATTTGTGTTGCCTATCGTTATAAAGGGGAAATTATGAAAGAATTCCCAGCGAGCTTAAAAGTACTTGCAGAATGTGAACCAGTGTATGAAGAAATGCCAGGCTGGCAAGAAGACATTACAGGAGCGAAGAGCTTAGACGACCTACCAGAGAATGCTCGTCATTATTTAGAGAGAGTTTCACAATTAACAGAGATTCCGTTATCGATTTTCTCTGTTGGCCCAGATCGTTCTCAAACAAATGTTGTACGTAGTGTGTATCGTCCATAATAAAATAAAAAAAAGCTGTAACTAAGTTATAAAAGAAGCAAAAGCCAATAAAACTTGATTGGCTTTTGCTTCTTTTGGTTTATACTATTGAGTTGTTACACGTGAAACACTGTGTTACGTTAACTGGGTGTAGAAGTTTAAAATAAAGTACAAATAAGTAAATTATATGAACAATTAATGGATGATCTTGGTAAGAAAAAAGAGCGTCATTTTTTAAAAGGCAAATTATTATTCAGTGTACAAGACATTAATGTCATTTTGCGTTAAAATAGAAGAAAAGTTTGTGTAACTTTTGGATGAAAAGGATGTGGCTAAAATGAGTCAAAAAATACTAGTAGTAGATGATGAGCAGCCAATTGCAGATATATTACAATTTAACTTAGAAAAAGAGGGCTACCAAGTTGTCGTAGCAAATGATGGAGATACAGCGATAGAATTAGCAGAAAGTGAAAAACCGAACCTAATTCTTTTAGATATTATGCTTCCGGGGAAAGACGGAAATGAAGTTTTAAGAGAAGTAAGGAAAACACAAAATATTCCTGTAATCATGCTTACAGCAAAAGATGCAGAAATCGATAAAGTCTTAGGACTGGAGCTTGGTGCAGATGACTATGTAACAAAGCCATTTAGCAACCGAGAACTTATTGCGCGTGTTAAGGCGAATTTACGTCGTGAACAAGTACCAGATGAAACGGTGAAAACAACGAAAGATATTGTTATTGGGGATCTTATCGTACACCCTGATGCATATGTCGTGTCGCGAAAAGGAGAAGAAATTGAACTTACACATCGTGAGTTTGAGCTTCTACACTATCTGGCGCGTCATATAGGACAAGTAATGACAAGAGAACATCTATTAGAAACAGTATGGGGATATGATTATTTCGGTGATGTACGTACAGTAGATGTAACCGTTCGTCGCCTTCGTGAAAAAATTGAAGAGAACCCAAGTAATCCTTTATGGATTGTAACCCGAAGAGGTGTGGGTTATTATTTACGTAATCCTGAGCAGGAGTAGTTGTATATGAATAAAGTAGGATTCTTTCGATCGATACAGTTAAAATTTATAATTATTTATATATTACTCTTGATTATAGCTGTGCAAGTGATAGGATCCTTCTTTACGGATCGCTTAAATGATGAATTAACAAGAAATTTCAAGACATCGGCTAGCGAACGTGTAGAAATGCTCAGTCATAATTTAGAGCAAGCGTTTGCTAGAGATCGATCTGAGGAAAGTGGAACCATAGAGTCTTTAGAAGAAGAGATTACACGAATTATTAATGATATAAATAGAGGAAATGCTTCAACAACAATCAATGTTGTTGATAATCAGAGTAGAGTAAGGGGTACCAATGTATTGGATGACCAAAATCAAATTGGTCAAAAATTGAACAATTCAATGGTGCGTGATGCCTTACTTTTTAATTCTACGGACGATGGTACGTTTTATGATGATGAAACAGATAGCAGGGTCTATGTATATGTCAAGCCCATTTTGGGTGATGACGACATGGCTGTTGGGGCTGTGTTTTATAAGTCTTCTTTAGAAGAAGTATATGGCCAAATCGAGGATATAAATAATATCTTCCTCCAAGGTTCCATTCTTGCAATTACGATTTCGGCTATTATTGGGATTTTGGTAGCACGTACTATCACAAAACCAATCATGGAGATGCGTGAACAAGCTATAATCATGGCAAATGGAGATTTCACACAGAAGGTAAATGTATATGGTAGAGATGAAATCGGGCAACTAGCTGAGACGTTTAATGATCTCAATAGTAGGCTGAAGCATTCTTATGCCACCATTGAAGAAGAAAGGCGAAAGCTCAGTTCGATACTTGCCAATATGTCGGATGGTGTCATTGCTACAGATAACGATGGTTCTGTTACATTAATGAATGATGCAGCGGCTAAATTAATTGGTGAGAATCCAGAAGATTTAATAGGAGATTCTGTTATTGATGTCTTACACTTAGAAGGAAATGAAATTGATCTAAGTGAATTACATAATAATGGTTCCATGATCATTGATTTTAGTAATGAGGATACACCATTCCTTATTCGCGCCAATTTTACAACAGTGGTCGATGAAGAAGAAGAGATTACTGGATTTATTACTGTTATAAGTGATGTTACCGAACAACAGAAAATGGAACAAGAACGTCGTGATTTTGTTTCCAATGTATCACATGAGCTCAGAACACCTTTAACCACAATGAAGAGCTACTTAGAAGCATTGTCGGATGGTGCTTGGGAAAACAAAGAAATTGCACCGCGCTTTTTAGATGTGACCCAAACAGAAACCAATCGAATGATTCGTATGGTTAATGATTTATTACAACTGTCTAAGATGGATTCGGATGAACTTCCAATGCATAAGCAACGGGAAGAATTTACAAGCTATCTATACCAAGTATTAGATCGCTATGAAATGAATATTCCAGAATCCATTCATATGGAAAAAATAATACCGAATACGAAAGCCTATGTTTGGATGGATCGGGACAAGATTACACAAGTAATGGATAATGTCATAACCAATGCAATTAAATATTCTCCAGATGGCGGAAAAATCAGAGTTAAATTAGATATTAGACGCCATTATTTATTAATAAGTGTACAAGATCAAGGAATGGGAATTGCTTACGATAAATTAGATAAAATATTTGAAAGGTTTTATCGTGTGGATAAAGCAAGAAACCGAAAACTTGGAGGTACCGGTTTAGGACTAGCAATTACAAAAGAATTGGTTGAAGCACATCATGGTCAGATATGGGCTCAAAGTAGTGAAGGTAAAGGAACAACAATTTTATTTACATTACCACTGATGAGCTCGAAGCGGGGGGATGTCAGATGAAACTAGAGACAGCTAAATCATTACTTTTAGTCGTGTTAATTGGGACAAGTATGATTCTGACGTTCGGTATGTGGAATTATCAAGCTGACTATGATCCTTTGAATGAACGATCCGTAGAAGGAACTTTAAGTGGAGCAGAAAAGTCTGTAGATGAAATTGTCGTGCCATCTGAAATTTTATTTAAACAAGAGGGAAATTATTATACGCATGCTAACCCTAGTTTGAAGGAACAATTCTATGATCGTTTGCAGGATTTACCCTTAACAGAAATGGAAAGATTACCAGTAGAAGAAGAAAGAACAGCATCTAACTATGAAATCGAAGTTATTTTTCCACAAGAAGTTCCATTCTTATTATTTGATCGTATTTTGCAATTTGAAGATGAGGCAATACCATATCCTACATTTTCTATAGATCGATTTTATATTACCTTTGAACCGAATTCGAAGTCATTAGAATTCGAATTTATTTCCATTGATGGACGTGAAAAGGTGAAAGCGGAAGTAACGAGTACATCGAGATATCAAGAGGTATGGGATGAGATGCATAAATTGCAATCAGAAGATTATCAAGCGATGACGTTAGTAGAGGGCTCAGAAAACGATATTTATATTCCAAGAGAAGTACCAGCGATGCAACCATTGTCGATCTTTTTTACACAGATGGACAAATCCGTACTTCAAGAAATGTTATTTGAGAATACTTCTGGTATAAGAGGATCTGCGACTCCGGGGAATGGCTACTTATATGCGACGGATGTGCGACAATTGACGATTGAACGCAATGTAATGGAATATATATATTTATATTTAGAACAATCGGAACCAATGTCGGAATTGAATTTAATTGAAGGTAGTATACAGAATATTAATGGACATTCTGGTTTTACCGAGGACTTCCGGTTAATGAACATTGATAATGAAACAATTACGTATCAAATGTATTATGAGGGATATCCTGTATTTCAAGGTTCCTCACCAGACATCTCAACGATAAAACAAAAGCATAGTAATCAACACTTATTAGAGTATAAACGTCCGGCTATTTATCTCGATACGACTGATATTATTACCAAAACAAAAAAAGAAATGCGTAGTGGAGAAGATATAATAGAAGATTTAGCGAATTCAAAAATTAATATGGATAACATTAAAGATTTAAAAGTAGGTTATAAGATTCAAGTGGAAACAGATGATAACGGGGACTATGTATCAATGGAACCAGAGTGGTTTATGAAAGTAAATAATAGTTGGTCGGCCGTACCGTATGAGCCTGGTGATGCGGCTAGAGGAGGGGATTGAGGATGCAATGGTCTCACATTAAAACACTTTTTATTCTCAGTTTCCTTGTCTTAAATGTTTATTTGCTTTTTCAATTCGTTCAACGTCAAGACCAGTATGATCTACCATCTTTAAGCAACGATGATCAGACGGTAGATGAACAATTGGAATCAGAGAATATTCAAATTAATAATGCTATTATAAATAGAGAAGTGCCTGATTTAAGTTATTTATCTGTGGCTAAGCGTCTATTTAAATCAAGTGAAGTAGAAGAATTAAATAATATAGATGGATTAGAAGCGACTACAAGTATAGATAATACACTTCTCTTTGCACAATTTGAAGAGCCTATTGAGATGCCAAAAGAAGGTACGGAAAGAGAAATGCTTCAAAGTATCATTGCTCCTTACGTCATTCAGGCTGGTCAGTATACTTATGGTACATGGAATAAAGACTTAAATATTATCGCTTTCTTTCAAACAAAAGAAGGGGCACCAGTATTCCTTAACCAACAAGCTATACTACTCTTTTATTTAAATGATGATAACGAGATCACACATTATACGCAGACCATGCTTGGGGATTCAAATAAACAGGGAGATAGATCTATTGTGTCTCCGAAAACAGCTATTAGCTATTTGTTGCGGAGTAATAATGGTTACCTCAGACAAGATCAGGAAGTCAGCGATATTGCCATTGGGTATTACTCTCGTATTGAACCTGAAGATGGTGGAGAAATTGTCTTTGCACCAACTTGGAAAGTAACAATCGATGACACGGTCGATTATTTTGTTAATGGTTTCGAAGGGATCATTTATCCAGGGTACTATACGCAATTTTTTACAGATACCATTAACGAAAATATTTTAGTACAAGCAAGACGATTAGATGAAGAAAACGAAATTAGAGAAAACATCATACAACTGATGGAAGGAAAGCTGGAAGAAATCGGGAGTGAAGATGAATGACCCTACGTTTTAGTGTACTAGCTTCAGGCAGTACAGGGAACGCGTTTTATATAGAAACAGAGCAACAAAAGATGCTCGTTGATGCAGGATTAAGTGGTAAAAAGATAGACGAGTTGTTTCAAAGCATTCAGGTAGATCCGAAACAATTAGATGGCATTCTTGTGACACACGAGCATAGTGATCATATTAAGGGATTAGGAATTATAGCACGTAAATACCAACTACCAATCTATGCAAATGAAAAAACATGGCATGCGATGGATCAATCGATAGGTAAAATTCCACTTGATCAGAAATTTACCTTTGATTTGGAGTCTGTTCGCAGTTTCGGAGATTTGGAGGTGGAGTCGTTTGGTGTATCCCATGATGCTGCGGAACCGATGTTTTATACATTCCGGCATGATGGGAAAAAAGTAGCGCTTGTTACAGATTTAGGGTATGTATCGGAGCGAATTAAAAAAACTGTGGAAGATGCCGATGCATATATATTTGAAGCAAATCATGATGTAGGTATGCTTCGCATGGGGCCGTATCCGTGGAGTGTTAAAAGACGAATTCTTGGAGATTCAGGTCACGTATCAAATGAAGATTGTGGTCTTGCACTAACCGATATCATATCGAATCGTACGAAACGAATTTATTTAGCTCATTTAAGTATGGATAATAACATGAAAGATCTTGCTCAAATGTCGGTTAAACAAGTGTTAGATGAACGAGGAATTCAGGTGGATTTGCATCATACAGACCCAAGACTTGCAACACCACTTTATGAAGTTGGATAAGGTAGTGAATTGGGATTAAAAAGGTTTATGTTTTACGATCTTTAGGGAATACTTAGGTATAGAAACCGATAAGGAGATCGATATATGGGATATTATGACCAATCTTACAAAAAAAAGAAACGAAAAAGCACCTGGTTTATTCCATTATTAACAGGTATTGTACTTGGTGGGATAGTGATATTAGTTATTGTCCCAGACCTCTTTTTAAATCACGAAGATGGTCGAGATACTGATCAAGCGACTTCTACGGAAGAAAATAGTCCAGATGTAGAGCCTTCACCGAATGTTCAACCTTTACAAGTAGATGTATCCACACAATTGACTGATGTAGTTAGTGAAGTAACTCCAGCAGTGGTAGGTATAACAAATTTTCAGCGTGGCAATGATTTTTGGTCTCAGGAAGAAGGCGTTGAAGCAGGAACCGGTTCAGGTGTCATATACAAGCTTGAAGGGGATACAGCTTACGTTGTTACCAATCATCATGTGATCGAAGGAGCAGACACGGTTGAAGTGGTTATGCATGATGAAACACATATTGAAGCAGAGATTATCGGAAGCGACATATTTACGGATTTAGCAGTATTGAGAATGGATGGAGCGGGAGTAGATACAGTAATTGAAATGGGTACATCATCTACGATAAAAGTTGGTGAGCCAGCAATTGCTATTGGAAACCCACTTGGTTTATACCTTTCTAGTACAGTAACACAGGGTGTTATAAGTGGGAAGGAGCGTACCATTCCAATGGATTTTGATATGGATGGACGTGCAGATTGGCAAGCAGAAGTCATTCAAACAGATGCTGCAATTAATCCTGGTAATAGTGGAGGAGCACTTATAAATATTAATGGGCAATTAATTGGGATTAACTCAATGAAAATAAATGAAGACGCTGTGGAAGGCATAGGTTTTGCCATTCCTATTGATAGCGCGCTTCCTGTCATTGAAGAGCTTGAAGAAACAGGAGAAGTAACACGTCCATATTTAGGAGTAGAAATCTATTCCTTAGATGAACTTCCGCAATATGAGTGGAGAAATTCATTAAATCTACCTCATGAAGTTACCGGTGGAGTATATGTATGGACAGTGGAACGATTGTCTCCTGCAGATAAAGCAGGCTTACAAGAATTAGATGTCATCGTCGAAATGGATGGAGAGCCAATTCATAACATGATTGACTTGAGAAAAATATTATATCAAGAAAAAGAAATTGGCGATGAAGTAGATCTAACATTTTATCGAGATGGTCGTCAAATGAACACGACCATTACTTTGGGAAGTCAATGATGTAGTGAAACTTCTTCTATGTGAGGATTTCGCTCCGTTAGGGATATAAAACAATTAATTTGAAACATAAATAATGTAAAATAGGCGCTTACCCGTGGGAACTATTTGAAGCAATGGAAATATGATCTTTCCAGAGAATCTTCAATAAGTTGTCCATCAGGAGGCGCCTTTTTCTGTGGATAATCTGTGGATAAATTCATTTCACTGCTAGTTGTGTCAAAAATTGGTCGGGATTTAGTGAAGAACTTTCAATAACGATAGCGGTTAATCCATTAGTGGTTGTTGTTTCATGCCATTCTCCTTTTTTCCAGAAAATAGCTTGTCCAGATTGAATAAGTGTTTAATCTGTATCTGAAGTTCGAACCCATCCATCTCCGTTGACAACAAGAAGCAGTTGGTCTACCGATGCTTGATGATAGCCAATGATACCATTGTTATCTAAATGCATGCAACCAATTCTCGTCTCGTGATTGGTCTGGAGGATTCTAGTCATAGTAAAAATAGAATCAAAATGGGTGATAAACTGACCATATTGTTGATTAAAACTATAAATTTTCAAACGGATGACTTCCTTTCAAAATAGGATAAGATTATTCTACGACATAGAAAGGAAAAATTCTTTTGTTTTTTGAGATGGATAAAAACCTTGATATAAACGAATTCAACTTATTTATCCACAGAAATTTAAACTTATTCACAAATCGGGGATAACTTTTAAGTGGAAATCTATATTTGGTGTAGAAAATATGTTCGGACACAAAATAACTACGAACATTTGTGCATATGTGAATAAAAATGTGGATAACTTAAAGTGATTTAGAGGATATAAACAGATTTTAACACTTACACAGATGTTTTCCACAAATGCATGTGCGTAAAATCTATATTTTTTTCCATTTGCCTACATGTTGCCAAAGCATTACTAGTAAAACCAATAAAACAATGTCCAAACGAGATGCAAATAAGAAAGATAATAATCCTTCTGTCCAGAGGATCGGAACTTTTGCAAAGAAAAGTGCGCCAATCATGATGAATATAAGTGGTGGGATAGCTAGATGAAGGTACATCCGGCCGACTAATAACATGCCTGCTAGAAATTCAACCATAGCGACGACAAAGAAAAGCGTTTCCGGAAAAGGAAGTGCTAATTCGTGGAACATCCCTCTTCTGGATGGATCAATTAGTTTTATTAGGCCAGATATAATAAATACATACCCCAATGCATAACAAATAAACTTATTCGGTAACATAAGCAAAACCTCCCTTCTTATATCACTGTATGCAAGGTTGTGGACAAACTTGCCAAGCAATTATGAAGAAAGTAAACATTATCGAATAAGTTTATTGTCACGAACGTTATTATTTAAGGTGAATGGCTGTTAACTTCTTCTCTATACCTAGTTGCTTCATTAATCATATTCCTCAACTTCCGTTAATTTCTTGACAGTTTCAAATAAAATTTCAACGGCTTTGGCAATATCTAGTGAGTCAGACCATTCTTCCGGGGTATGACTAACTCCTCCTTTACTTGGGACGAAAAGCATACCGACATCTGTTACTTCAGCTAAAACCATTGCGTCATGACCAGCTCCACTATTAATAGAACAATAAGGTATATCTAAAGTACTGCTACTTTTCTTTAGCAGGGAGATGATATCTCGATTCATTGCTTTTGGCTCCATATATAATTGCTGGCTAACCGTGATTTTTATCCCCTCCTTATTGTGGAAATTTACCAATTGGTTTAACTTACGAATTACATTCTGGATATGTTTTTCTTTTCCAGAACGGATATCTACTGTGAAGACAGTCTTACTCGGAATGACATTGGAACCATTCGGAAAAACATTTAGTTTTCCTGTAGTAGCAACTGTACCTTCGCCTTCTTCCTTAGCCAGGGAAGGAATTTCAGCAATGATCTGTGCTGCAGTCACTAAAGCATCTGAACGATGATCCATTGGTGTTGTACCAGCATGCCCTGCTCGGCCATCCACTGTAATTTCAAATTGAGTTAGACCGACAATGGTTTCTACTACACCGATTGGTATTTTTTTAGCTTCTAAAATAGGTCCTTGTTCAATGTGCAATTCTAGATATGCCTTAATTGTTTCTGGATCTCTCTTTTTTGAAAGTGAAGAATCGAGACCGATTTCTTTCATCGCTTCTAAGGTGGAGACACCGTTATGATCTATGAAGTTTTTAAAATCTTCTTCACTAAGTAAACCAGTCATTGCTCTTGAACCCATCAATCCTCCTCCAAATCTTGAACCTTCTTCTTCAATAAGAGCTATAACTTCCAATGGATATTTTGGTTTAAGGTTATTTTCATTAAATAATGCCACGACTTCTAGACCTGCTACTACTCCCGCAGGGCCATCAAAAGAACCACCATTTGGTACAGAATCAAAATGGGAACCAATCAGAATACTTGGAGCATCCTTTATAGTCCCTTCTAATTTGCCGAAAATGTTTCCAAAGCCATCTTCACGAACTTAAACCATATTCCAACATTTTATTTTTGATATATTCCCGTGCTTGCTTGTCTTCTTTACTATAAGTGAGCCTCGTTGTTCCTTGATCTGGTGTTGCTGTAAATTTACTAATGTTATCAATTTGTTCTTCAATTCGAGCTTGAAGGTTGTTCATGTCAATTCTCCTCCATTTTAATTAAGAAATACGACCAAGTTTGATGATATTAATGGTAATACTATTTGATTAATATGACAATTATAAATTTTTTTGTTAAACAAATTTGCCGAGCGATAAAGAATAAAGTATATATTGTCGAATAAGTATATTGTCACAGATTGAAATAGACTATATAATTTCATTTAGGTGTCTAAAAAAGGGGAGTGCACAGGAATGCTAAAATGGTTTTTTTCTTATTACAAGCCACATAAGCGCTTATTTATTATAGATTTTTCAGCTGCAGTATTTGTCGCATTGTTAGAGCTTGCCTTTCCAGTTGCTGTACAATGGTTTATTGATCGGCTATTGCCTGGAGAGGATTGGAATGCGGTTGTAACGGTAGCTATCCTGCTATTATTGGTTTATATCATAAGTACGTACTTACAATATGTTGTTGCTTATTTAGGGCATAAGCTTGGTATTAATATAGAAACGGATATGAGGAGAGATTTATTTTATCAAGTGCAGCGGCAATCATTCCGATTCTTTGATAATACAAAAACCGGACATATTATGAGTCGAATTACGAATGATTTATTTGATCTGGGCGAGCTTGCTCACCATGGACCAGAGGACTTCTTTATTTCGATTATGACGTTTATCGGCGCTTTCATCATTATGTTTACGATAAATCCATTATTGGCGATGATTATATTAATTTTAGTGCCAATATTAATCTTCTTGATTACATACGGGAATATTCGCATGAATAAAGCATGGAAGAAAATGTACGGTAATATTGCTGATGTGAATGCGAGGGTCGAAGATGCGGTATCAGGTGTACGCGTTGTACAATCGTTTACAAATGAAACTTTTGAAAAAGAACGGTTCCAAAAAGATAATGAAAAGTTCCGTCTAGCGAAAGTGGGCGCGTACAAGGTAATGGGAATTGTCCATTCTAATATCTACTTACTAATGCGTTTAATGACGTTAACCGTATTAGTAATAGGTGCGTGGTTAACGTACCAAGGGCAGCTGACTGCTGGGGAATTAGTTAGTTTTATTTTATTTGTCAATGTCTTAACAACACCAATCAACAAAATTACTGCTCTATTAGAATTATATCCAAAAGGAATGGCTGGATTTAAACGATTTACAGATCTAATGAAAGTAAATCCGGATGTACAAGATAAAGAAGATGCCGTGGAAGTTGATGAGTTAAAAGGTAATATACAATTTCAAGATGTAACGTTTGGTTATGAAGAATCCCATCGTGCTGTATTGAACAATATGAACTTCACCGTAAAACCAGGAGAAACAGTTGCTTTTGTTGGTCCGTCTGGTGCAGGGAAAACAACAATATCGGCACTGATTCCACGTTTTTATGATGTAACAGAGGGGTCCATTACCATTGATGGTATCGATATTCGAGATATGACCAAAGAATCGTTGCGTCGCCAAATCGGTGTTGTACAGCAAGACGTATTTCTATTCACTGGAACATTACGTGAAAATATCGCTTACGGTAAATTAGATGCGACTAATGAGGAAATCGAACTTGCTGCAAAACGTGCACATATGGAGGACTTTATTAATGAACTTCCGAATGGATATGAAACGCAAGTTGGAGAGCGGGGATTAAAATTATCAGGTGGTCAGAAACAGCGAATCGCCATAGCGCGTATGTTCTTGAAGAACCCGCCAATTTTAATTTTAGATGAGGCGACTTCAGCATTGGATACAGAGACAGAAATGATTATCCAAACAGCGTTGAATGAACTTGCCGAAAGTCGTACAACGATAGTAATTGCCCATCGTCTTGCAACAATTAAGGAAGCAGACCGTATAATGGTCGTTACCAAAAAGGGGATTGAAGAAGAAGGATCGCATGAAGACTTGCTACAAAAACGCGGATTATTTGCTCATTTACATGATGTACAAATGAAGAAATAAAAGAGGTTGTTCAAAAGTCCGCATCCTTCTTTTTGAACACGCACTAAAATAGAAAAATGTCGACGATATGTCGGCATTTTTTTCTGTAAACAGTTTTATTACTTGTCGATATTTCCCGGGGAATAAAAAATGATGTAGTTACCTTCTTCAACATATTTTTCTGAGGATGAGAAATGCTATAAATGAATGTAATAAAAAAAAGAGCTAACAGGAGGTGTTTATAAAATGATGGATAAAAAGCAGTCATTTTTAAGTTTTTTGATGGTAATGGTCTTAACTTTTATGCTTCCGATGAATGCGCTTGGTGCACCGGGAAATGACGCTCCGCAAGAACCTGCTTATGCGAAATGGGGCCGAATTGCCGTACAAGAAGTAAAAGCCAAATATCCTGAAGATAAAGTAGTGGATTACTTACATGTTGGCAGAAAAACAGATGATCAAGAGACCATAGAAACTTTCAAACTCTGGCTAGAAGGAAAGACGAAAGAGTTCGGTGTTGTTATCGATATTCATTTTGATACCGATACAGAAAAAATCACAAACATCCAATTTAAAGAGACGTCAAGATAATTTTTTAGAACCTATCTGAACCGATACCATTCGCTTGCTAACTTTCCGTATATGATTAGATCGACATAATGATCATATAGCCATTCTCCTTGGCGAATGAGTCCTTCTTCTTTGAAGTCAAGTCGTTCTGGTATAGAGCGGCTTTTTTGGTTTTGTACAGCTGCTCGAATTTCGATACGGTTTAAACCAATTTCGTGAAAACCGATATCAATCAATGAACGAACTGATGTTGTCATAATACCGTTTCCTTGAAATTGAGGTGCTAACCAATAACCAATTGGAGCGATTTTATTATGCCAGTCAAAATAATTAAATCCCACTAATCCTGCAAACTTTTTTTCAACAAAAATACCTAGTGTTAATGCCCGTTGGTTCTCTGCATTTCGAATCGTTTGATCAATAAATGTAAGGCAGTCCTCTGCTTTCCTGGTGGTATCCACCCATGGAAGCCATTCTCGCAAATAACCACGTGATTGATCCACAACGTTGAACATATTTTTTGCGTCCTTTAGTTTTAGTTGACGAAGCTTTACTTGATTATCGATTACATAGCTGAACATACGTATCATGCCCCCTAGAGTAGGTATCATTATTTTAACATAAAACGATTTAATGTGATTTACATTACTCAAATCAAGATAAAACAGCATTGAAGTTCACGAACTAGACAGAAATGTATTACAATAGATATGATAGGCTATGTAAACACATAGTGAATTGGTACAAAAAGGATAATTTAAGGGTAAATGTATGTGAAATTTCTATCTACACGGAGAAATGAGAATTACACTAGCAAGTACCTAATTATTCTTAAAAAATCCACGGATAGAAGATTCTCTCTATTTCATATTAGATAAGGAAGGTCCTACCATGTCGGAAGAAACCATTACACGGATACATAGAGGAAACAAAGAATATATTTTAATTGGAACAGCACATGTTTCAAAAAACAGTGCAGAACAGGTCAAAAAAGTCATTGATCAAGAGCAACCGGATGCGGTGTGTATTGAGCTTGATGCACAACGATACAAATCAGTGATGGAAGGGAATAAGTGGAAGGACACAGATATTTTTCAAGTCATTAAAGATAAAAAAGCAGTTATGCTATTGATGAACTTGGCTATCTCTTCCTTTCAAAAAAGAATGGCAAAACAATTTGGCATTCGTCCTGGGGAGGAAATGATTCAAGGAATTGAATCAGCAAAAGAACATAATGCAGAATTAGTTTTAGCCGATCGTGATATTCAGATTACATTTGCACGTATCTGGGGAAATATTAATCTTAAAGGAAAAGCAATGTTAATGATGCAAGTCGTGGGTAGTATTTTTAGTAAAGAAGAGATTAGTGAACAAGAAATGGAAAAAATGAAGCAACAAGATACGATAAATGCAATGCTCAAAGAATTTACTGAATACTTCCCGGATTTGAAGAAGCCATTAATTGATGAGCGTGACCAATACCTTTCGCAAAAAATAAAAGAAGCTCCTGGAGAAAAAGTAGTAGCTGTACTTGGAGCAGCACATGTTCCGGGAATTACAAAGGAAATTGAAAAGGAACATGACATAAAAAAATTAATGGAGCGACCAAAGAAATCGAAGGTTCCAAAAATCATTGGATGGTCCATTCCGATTGCGATTATTGCAATTATCGCTTATACCTTTATGATGAATCCGCAAGCTGGTTGGCAACAAACGCTTAGCTGGACATTATGGAACGGGTCTCTATCTGCTATTGGTGCTGCAGCAGCATTCGCCCATCCGTTAGCAATATTAACTGCATTTGTTGCTGCCCCAATTACATCTCTGAATCCATTGCTTGCTGCCGGTTGGTTTGCAGGGTTTGTTCAGGCCTATATTAAGCGCCCAAATGTTGGGGATTTCGATCAATTAGCGGATGATGTCCACTCGGTAAAAGGTTTTTGGCAAAATAAGGTAACACGAATTCTACTTGTCGTTGTCCTAGCCAATTTAGGTAGCTCGCTCGGTACGTTTATAGGTGGAGTAGATGTTGTTCGAGTATTTATTAATAACTTATTTGGTTGAGGCAATTTCATAATGAGAGATGACTCGAGATTCTGCATAGCTTGAATTGACATGTTTAATAAATATATGAAAAAAGACGCGTTAATGTGATACGCGTCCTTCTAATTCTGTCTGTTTAAGTTGTGCTAATTCGTTCATGAGCTTATCTTTTTCTTTCGATAACTTCATGAACTGATTATGATTCAACTTGCTCTCAGAAGCATGATCCATGCGTCTTTCAAGTTGATCAATTTTTTCTTGAAGGTCTTGCTGATTCCTCAATTTTATACACCTGCTTTTTACTGTTCTTATTATGTATATTAACGCTATATGCCCGTATCAAACATGAAATAGGGTTAAATTTGGCAGTTTATGAAAATAATATAAAAAAAGATGATATTTGAATACATTATAATAGCGTAGTTGGCTATATATCCGTTATGATAGTATTAATATTCTATAAGGAATCGGGAGGAATCAACCCGTGATCATTGCGATCATACTTTTATTATTTGTCTCAGCTTTCTTCTCGGGAAGTGAAACCGCATTAACGGCGACAAATAAAATGAAATTACAGTCAAAAGCGAATAATGGAGATACAAAAGCAGAAAAAATGCTGAAGTTAGTATCGAAGCCGAGTGAGTTTATTACGGCTATTTTAATAGGGAATAATATTGCTAATATCGTGTTACCGACATTGGTAACGATGATAGCAGTGCAGTATGGTTTTAATGTAGGATTAGCCTCTGCTATTTTAACGGTCACCATTATTATATGTTCTGAAGTTATTCCAAAGTCGATTGCTGCAAGTTTTCCCAATCAAATTGCTAACCTTGTATATCCTATCATTCGATTAGTAGTTACAGTATTAAAACCAATCACATTTTTATTAAATGGGCTGACAGGTTTCATCACGAACCTACTCTCTAAAGGACAGGTACAAACAGAGTCTGTTTCAAAAGAAGAACTCCGAGCGATTGTAGATATCGCTGACTCTGAAGGAACATTCCTTAAAGAGGAGAGCTCTCGTATTCGTGGTGCGCTGGATTTTTACAACTTAAATGTAAAAGATGTATTAAAAACGCCACGGGTAGAAATTGTAGCATTAGAGAATACGGCTACATACGATGAGGTAAAAGAACTTGTACTCGCGAATCCATTTACAAGATATCCTGTCTATGATGAGGATATTGATGATATTATTGGCGTGTTCCATTCCAAATATTTAATTGCGTGGACCGATGATAAGGGACAACCTTTTTCGAATTTTAGTGATACAGATCCGCTTTATATATATGAATTTAATAATATTGAATGGGTATTCCGTAAAATGACACAAGAAAAGAAACATATGGCCATTGTGTTAGATGAATATGGTGGTACGGAAGGTATTGTTACGCATGAAGATATTATTGAAGCGATGATTGGTTTAGAAATTGAAGATGAAATGGATGCTGAAGAAGATGCATTAATTGAGAAATTAACCGATACGCAAATTATATGTGATGGAAAAATCACACTGCATCAATTGAATCATGCGTTTGATACAGATATTCCTGAAGAAGAAGATGTACTAGCGGCTTATTTATTAACACACTTTACAGAGTTTCCAAAAGAAGGCGATGTGTTAGAGAAAGAAAACTTAACCTTCCACATCTTGGAAGTTGATTCTAGATATATCAGTCGCGTACAGATTATAAAATAAAAATGCAAGAATAGTAACTATCACAGTTGCTATTCTTTTTTACATAGTTAGAAACAAGACAACAATGATGAGCATGCTTATCTTTTATAGACTAACTTAGGGATGAGCAAAAATAATCGAATAAAAAATACGGTAAGAATACTTTTAAGGGTATTCGGATTATCGTGTGGAAAAAAACAAATTACTATCCAGATAGGACATTTTAACCTAATTAAGTTATTTCTAAAACAAAAAAGCAATCCAAAAGAAATCATTAAATATACAACTTGTTAGAATAAGAATGAAGCTTGATTGTGAATGAAAAAATCTTAATGCTTTTAAAGATGTTGACTGTGCAAACAAAGGAGATAACGAATATATGAGAAAAGTCGTTTTAAAAATGGATGTTTCTCTTGATGGATTTGTTGCTAAACCGAATGGAGATTTGGACTGGATTTTTGGTAGCTTTAATGATGAGTTGAAAGCGTGCCTTGTTGATACGCTATGGCAGGCTGACACGCATATTATGGGGAGAGTTGCCTATAACGATATGGCAGATCATTGGTCTTTTTCAACAGAAGTTTTTGCCCCCCCGATGAACGAAATACCAAAGGTCATTTTTTCTAAGACACTGAAGGAAGCAAATTGGAACCGCTCAAGAGTGGTAAGCGGTGATATTAAGGAGGAAGTTTCTCGTCTAAAGCAACAGCCTGGAAATTATATCTTGGCACACGGGGGAGCAAGATTTGCTCAGTCTCTTTCAAGGTTTGATCTGATCGATGAATACAGACTAATTATTCATCCTGTGGTATTGGGAAAGGGGCAACCCTTGTTCAAAAATTTGGCTGATATGATCAACTTGAAGCTATTAAATACAAGAGTATTTCATACAGGAGCTGTACTTCATACATATCAACCAGTACGAAAAGGGGGGAGTCCGCAGGAAAATTAATGGTTTCGTTTAACAAACGGGGGGACAATTAATCAAAACGATTGAGGAAAAGCATTTTATACCCCCTTTCCACACTATTTTCCGATTATCCACTTTTAAATACCGTATCTGGCCAATCTATCGGCGAGTTCGTTAGATACTTTAGTAATATGCTGATACCAAAAACAATTAGTATTCCAACTATAACGAGGCTAACTTCTTTTAATATTGCCAATATATTCACTCCAGTTTCAGGGTTTTCTAAAGTAACGATACAACGACAGTAACTAGGATAAGTGTAAGGAGTAGGATTAACGTAACTTTCCACCCCATATTACTAACGAGATTAGCGAGGCTACTGCCTTGTGAACTGCTAGTAGGATGCTTTAACTCTTCTTGTCTTAATTTTCTCTTTGTTGCTCCGGTTGCTCTTGACCATTATTCATTTATTTCACTCCTCTAATATTATGGAGAAGTAATGAATCGATAGAACAATTGATAAACCTTTGTGACAACGAGGACAATTACATATATAACGAGGATGTTTAGAAAAAATCCTGCCCATTGAAAACCAAAACTTCCATCTGCATAAATGACTAACCAAAATGCAGGAATGCCTAAGTATTGATCGCCGCTTGTAGTAGCTGTTTGTAATGCCGGAATAAATGAAATACCAACCATGATCGCGATGCTAATAATAAAAAGAATAAGGTACGTGATTTTTTTCATGTGAGTACTCCTCGTTTTCTTATTGTATATAGTATATATTGGCATAAAAAAAAATGAACGTAAATCCCTCCGCTTTAATCCTTTTTTAAAAAATATGGTTATTTTCTTGTAAAAAGAATAATACAATGATATAGTGTTTCTATAAATCGTAATGATTACGTTTTGTGTCGAGGAGTGTTAATGTGTATGAACATATAGAAGAAGAGTTTCTTTCCAACATAATCGATGAATTACCAAAAAAGGAAAGACAAATTTACCAAGCATTTATAGAAATAGAAGATATACTGATCCAAGAGGCAGATACCTACGAACAACTGCTGAATATGGTTTCAACATATTCTCCTCATAAAAGAATTGCGAAGAAGCTGGGTGTATCATTAGAAGTACTACTGGAACAGTTAAGCGATATCGATGAAAAAGTAACAAGAAAACTAGAAAAAAGAAAAACATTTCTTTACTGGAAAAGTGAATTATAAGAAATATCCACTAAGTACTGGATATTACGTTGAACTTGCCTAAGGGTTCATATTTTTTTGGGTATTAATCGTAATGATTACGAGTAATAAAAATTCCATTTTAGAGGAGTATTGGAAAGCATGAAAAAGGATCCAAGGACGCCCGTTACTATAGTGACAGGATATTTAGGTGCAGGAAAAACAAGCTTTTTAAATCATTTCCTTCGCCAAACAAACGAAAAAATAGCTATTATCGTAAACGAATATGGTGATATTGGAATTGATGATCAGTTAATTGAAAAGACAAAAGAAGAGATTATTGAAATCAATAAAGGTTGTATATGCTGTAATGTACGCAAAGATTTAATAGACACATTATCGATGCTTTCATTTACTAGAGAACAAGGGATGATTGAATTCGATAGAGTAGTAATAGAAACAACCGGCTTAGCAGACCCCGCACCGATTGTTCAAACATTCCTAATGGATTCTAAAATGATTGAAGCGTACGACATAGATAGTGTCTGTACGATAGTGGATAGTAAGCATATTTCCATGCATTTAGATCAGAAAGATGAATCACTTAGCCAAGTAGCATTTGCAGATAATATTATATTGAATAAGATTGATTTAATTTCTATTGACCAGTTAGAAAAGTTGAAAAAGAGAATAACAAAGATAAATCCGTTTGCTAATATATATGAAACAACAAACAGTAAGATTGATATAAATAAAGTTATCCATTTCTATTCATTTGATTTAAAGGATAAATTACAAATGCATCCTGCGTTTTTACATGACACCCATCACCATCATGATAACGTAACTTCTTTATCGTTAATAGAAACACAACCTCTAGATCTAGGAAAACTAAATCTGTGGTTTTCTTATTTAGTTCAAATACTTGGAGAAAGTCTATACCGTTACAAGGGTATTTTATATATCAATGGAAAAAAGAAAAAGTATATTTTCCAAGGTGTTCATATGTTGTTTGCAGCAGAAGAACAAACCGAATGGGGAGATGCGTCACCAAGAAGCGAGATCGTATTTATCGGAAAAGACTTAAACAAGCAAAAATTAAAGGAACAATTTCATAAATGTATCTCAAGATAAAAAATTTTAAAAGTTTAATCGTAATCTTTACGATATAGGAAGAAGGAATAAGATGGTTAAACACTATGATGTTCTTATCGTTGGAGCTGGAGCATCGGGAATCGGTATTGGAATACTACTGAAACAGATGGGCTGTGAGAGTTTTTGTATAGTTGATAAAGGAACTATAGGAGAGACCTTCAGGCGTTGGCCAATAGAAATGAGGTTTATCACTCCTTCCTTTCCAGCGCAAGGGTTCGGGCAGACGGATTTAAATGCGATTGCCCCAAAAACCTCGCCAGCATATACATTAGATGAAGAACACCCGATCGGAGAAGATTATGCGGAATACTTAGACTTACTAGTGGATCATTATGCTCTACCGGTAGAAGAGGAGTTTGAAGTATATAATCTCAATAAACGAAAGGATCAACTTTTTGAAATAGAGACATCTAAAGGAGATGTACTAAGTAAATATGTTATTTGGGCAGCTGGAGAGTATCAATATCCAGCTGTAGAAGCTATTTCTGGAGCAGAACACTGTCTTCATAGCAGCCAAATTCAAGCATGGGAAGAAATGGATTCAGAACAATATATCGTAATAGGCGGATATGAAAGTGGAGTGGACGCCGTTTGTCAATTGGACAAAGCACAGAAAAGTTCCACACTTATTGCAAAAACCCCAACATGGGAAATTGACAGCAGTGATCCAAGTACTGCTTTAACGCCATATACTTATAAGCGATTAAGAAAATCAATGATGAATGGAAGAATAGAATTAGTACAAAACCAAACTGTTGTTTCCGTAGAAAAAAAAGATGATAAATATCACGTATATACACAGGAAGGCAAGAGATTCACAACTTCAAAACAACCAATTTTAGCAACTGGATTTAAAGGAAGTACGTCACGTATCCCCAAGCTATTTCAATTTGGAAAACATGGTGAGCCATTAGTTAATGAAAAAGATGAATCTACTAAATGTAATAATCTCTTTCTTGCTGGGCCCGAATTAAGGCATGGGAGTCATGTGTTTTGTTATATTTATAAGTTTCGACAAAGGTTTGCTGTGGTAGCTGAAGAAATTGCAACGAGATTAGCTTTAAATACAGAGGTTCTAGAAATGTATCAAAAAGAAAATTTTTATCTTTATGATCTTTCCAATTGTGGGGAACGTTGTGAGTGCTAATTCAAAACAAACATTTGCTTTAGTCGGCTTAGAATCTGTAGGTAAGTCTGCTATATTTAGGCAATTAACAGGAAATCAAGCTGGAGTGGAAACGAATATAAAAGGTTCTACCGTCGTACTTACTTCTGGTTTTATAAAAGAAGCACCTACGATTAGGGTCGTGGATACTCCGGGAATTCGTTATGAGAATGACAGCCATACAACCAAAATGACGTTAGAACAGGCGGAGGATTTAGATCAGCTGATTCTAGTGGTCAAATCCTCTCGTTTAAGAGAAGAACTTCAATTGTTAGAAGATCAGTTGAATTTAAAAGGGAGAAATATCACAGTTATTGTGACGCATAAAGATAAATATTTACCGACGGAAAAAGAGAGACAGTTCATTAAAGATTTATTAAACGTACCAGTCATTTGGTGTAATAGTCGACTACTGCATTCTTCTGATTTAAAGGGCATTCTAAAGTCACTTTCCCTTTCTTCAGAATGGAAGTTAAACAGACATATACTGCAATTTCTTCCATCAGAGAAAGAAATTAAAGAAGATAATTGGTTTGAAACCATGATGGTGCATCGATTTTTGGGGCCATTGATATCTATATTATTAATGATTTGTATGTTTGCTTTTCCGGTCTTCCTAGCTTTTCTATTTTCCAGTTACTTCGAGACAATCACCGAAAATATAATTATTTCGCCGCTGGAAAATATTTTTATGAATTATTCTGCATGGATACAGGAATTATTTATCGGTCAATATGGTGTACTGACACTTGGATGGTTTTCGTTTCTATGGGCCTTTCCAGTCGTTATTCTTATGGGCATAAGTACATCGATAGCAGAAGAGACAGGGATTCAAGAACATATTACCTATGCATTGGATCCATACTTGCGAAAAATAGGATTAACTGGTAGAGATTTGATTCCAGTATTAACCGGATTTGGTTGCAATGTAGTGGCAGTAATGCAAAGCAGAAGTTGTAGTAGCTGTACTAGAGGCGCATGTATTTCCATGATTTCATTTGGCTCTGCCTGTAGTTATCAGATAGGGGCATCTTTATCATTATTTGGAGCAGCTGGACATCCTATATTATTTATTCCTTATATTTTTCTACTGTTTGTTGTTGGGGCAATCCATACTAGGTTATGGCAAAAAAATGGTGTGCCATCTACAATGATGAGCTCTCTTCCATATTTACAACGAATGACATGGAGAGGGACTGTGTTTCGTGTTAAAACGATCGTGAAGCAATTTCTTCTCCAAGCAATGCCTATATTTATATTGATATGTCTGATTGCTTCTGCGCTTAACTATTTCGATATAATACGCGTTTTATCGGTATGGATAGCACCATTATTAGGAATATTTTCGTTACCAGCAGAAGCTGCTCCAGGTGTCGTATTTTCTATCCTTCGAAAAGATGGAATGATGATTTTAAACGAAGGACAAGGAACGCTATTACAATCAATTGGAGTTTGGCAATTGTTTATTGTCGTTTATTTAGCATCTACCATCTCATCTTGCTTGGTGACGTTGTATTCGATAACAAAGGAATTAGGCTATAAATATGCATTAAGTACTTTCTCCAAACAATTTGTTACTTCGATTATAAGCACATTTATATTATCGATAATCTTATATGCGTTATATAACTAACTGTAAGGTGGTGATAATGATTTGATTCTATCTAGTGAAACAATCAGAGAAAAACTAGATAAAAAAGAGCTATTAATTGAACCATTAGATGATGAAAATATTCAACCCGCATCTATTGATTTAAGACTAGGACAACATTTTCAAGTATTAGATGAATATACAACGAGTAAAATTTCTATGAAAGAAGAAGGATCATACCAAGAGATATTCATTGGGGAAGGTGATTCGATTATGATTCCGGCCCATTCATTTATGTTAGCAACAACAAAGGAATTGGTAAGATTATCTAATAAATTTACTGCATTTATAGAAGGAAGAAGCTCTATAGGCAGGTTGGGGTTATTCGTACAGAATGCAGGGTGGGTCGATCCTGGATTTGAAGGAAGAATCACATTGGAACTTTTTAATTCAAATCGATTTCCTATTGAATTAATAGAAGGAAGGAGAGTATGTCAATTAGTTATTGCGGAAGTAGATAAGCCTACAACAGCTTATCAAGGAAAGTATAGTAAACAACAAAGTACAACTACAAGTGCAATCCATATGGATAAAGAAAATCTAATTTTAAAATAAGAAAGGTGATATTTAGGATGGCTAAAAAATCAAAAATAGCAAAAGAGAGAAAGAGACAACAGATGGTCGAAAAGTATGCTGAACTTCGTAGGGAGTTAAAGGCAAAAGGTGATTATGAGGCAATAAGAAAATTACCTCGTGATTCTTCTCCAACTCGGTTAACCGGTAGATGCGAAGTGACAGGAAGACCAAGAGGATATATGAGACAGTTTAAAATGTCTAGGATTGCTTTTAGGGAGTATGCGCATAAAGGACAAATTCCAGGTGTGAAGAAATCAAGTTGGTAATGTAGAAGAAGGAGAGGCTACTGTCTTATGTATAAATGGATTGTTATTGGTGGAGGTGTACAGGGATGCTCTGTAGCCTCTCGTCTACTTATAGAGAAAAAAGTAACGACGGAAGAGTTGCTTATTATTGACCCGCACGCTGAGCCATTAGAAATGTGGCAACGAATCACGAGTAAAATCGGTATGCAGTATTTAAGGTCACCGGTAGTACATCATTTAGAAGCGGATCCATATAGTTTGAAGAAGTTTGCGAAGCTACATGATTTTACACAACCTTTTAAAGGAAAATATGGTCGACCTCGCCTAGATCTTTTTAACGACCACAGCTTAAATGTTGTAAATAAAACAGGAGTAAGAGATTCTTGGAGACAAGGTTTGGTTAATAAGCTTGCAAAGCATAGCATTGGTTGGGAAGTAAGTGTACAAGATGGCCAGAATTTCTATGGGGAGCGTGTTATCTTAGCCATAGGGGTGAATAATACGCCACATTTCCCTACCTGGGCACAAGAATTACAAGACAACGAGCGTATGAATCATATATTTGACTTAAAAAAAGACCTCCCTAACAGTGGGAATATAATCGTTGTTGGCGGTGGTATGACAGCTGCCCAACTCGCATCCAATTTGTCAAAGCAACAAGATGTTAATTCAGTTACATTAGTAAAACGTCATCCTTTTCGTATTCACCGCTTTGACAGTGATCCGGGCTGGCTTGGTCCTAAGTTTTTAACTAGCTTTGATAAGTTAACGAATTATAAGAAAAGACGTGAAGTGATCCAAGAGGCTAGGTATCGCGGTTCTATTACAAAGGATGTCTATATAAATATTAAGAAACAAATAAATACTGGTAAATTGCATGTTTATAATGGAGGGGTTGTATCTGCAAAACTAGAAGGTCAATGTATACAACTGCTGACTAGTCAAGATGAAATGTTAAGTGGTGATGCAGTTTTATTATCCACCGGAGCTGAACCTAGTTTACCAGGAAGAGAATGGTTGAAAGAAGCTATCGATCATATAAGATTACCTTGCGCTCCTTGTGGTTTTCCGATCGTCTCCAAATCATTAGAGTGGAAAAACGGTCTATTTGTTACAGGAGCTTTAGCCGAGCTTGAGATAGGGCCAGTATCACGTAATATTGCCGGAGCGAGAAAAGCAACCGAACGAATCTTACAAACCGCATAGGAGGAAAATCAATTGTCTAAGAGGATACCAGTTACAGTGTTGAGCGGATATTTAGGTGCTGGCAAAACAACACTGCTGAACTATATATTAAATAACAAACAAAATCTAAAAATAGCTGTCATCGTAAATGATATGAGTGAAGTTAATATTGATGCAAGTATGGTAAAAATGGGAGGATTCAGTAGAACGGAAGAAAAACTAGTAGAGTTACAGAACGGATGTATATGCTGTACATTAAGAGAAGATTTGATACAAGAAGTAGATAAACTTGCTAAACTGGATATCGATTATATCGTTATAGAATCTTCCGGTATCTCAGAACCAATTCCAGTTGCTCAGAGTTTTATTTATGAAGACGAGGAATTGAAAATTAATCTTAGTGATCATTGTAGTTTGGATACGATGGCAACAATTGTAGATGCTAATCGATTTTGGAATGATTATGGCTCTGGAGACAGTTTGCTAGAGCGTAATCAAGAAGTAAATGAGAGCGATGAAAGAGAAGTAATTGATTTACTCATTGATCAAATCGAATTTGCAAATGTAATCATATTAAATAAAGTAGATTTAGTCGATAAGGAACAAAAAGAAGAATTAATGGCTGTACTCCACCAATTAAATCCTGAGGCGCAAATGATACAGACGGAGTACGGTGCCGTACCATTGGAAGCAATACTCCATACGGGTTTGTTTGATTTTGAAAAAGCTAGCCAAGGAGCTGGGTGGATAAAGGAGCTCAATGAGGAGCATATCCCAGAAACAGAGGAATATGGGATAAGTTCGTTTGTGTATCGCCGGAATAGACCTTTCCATCCAGAAAGATGGTATGAATGGTTAAATAATTGGCCGAATGCTATTATCCGGGCAAAGGGTTTTTTCTGGTTAGCTTCAAGAAATAATGTCACTGGATTACTATCACAAGCAGGTACTTCACTATCTATTCAAGGAGCGGGAAATTGGGTAGCGACGTACCCAAAAGAAGAGCGAAAGTCATTAATTATCGAGGATCCGAATCTCCTAGAACATTGGGATAGTAAGTATGGAGATAGGATGAATGAGTTAGTTTTTATCGGTATAAAAATGGATAGGCAAGCAATTATGAAAGAATTAGATACATGCTTATTAACAGATTCGGAAATGGAATCCGATTGGAATAAATTGATAGATCCATTGCCAGCTTTTAGTTAGGAATTTTAAGTAAGAAATGTAGTTTTTTTTAATAACTAAATCGTAATCGTTACGTTATATTAAGTGGAGTCTCTTCATACAAGTCAATCTGATGGGCTATTAAAATTTGAAAAAGCAAAGGAGAAAAATATGAGAAGAAAAATCCCAGTTACTGTGTTGAGTGGATATTTAGGTGCAGGAAAGACTACATTACTAAACCATATTTTAAATAATAGGGATAATCTTAAAGTAGCTGTCATTGTAAATGATTTGAGTGAAGTTAATATTGATGCAGATCTTGTGGAGACAGGAGGCAATTTTTCCCGAACGGATGAGAATCTAGTTGAGATGTCCAATGGTTGCATTTGCTGTACGCTAAGAGAAGATTTGCTAGTAGAAGTGGAAAAAATCGCTAAAAAAGGAGATATAGACTATATTGTCATTGAATCATCAGGAATTAGTGAACCCATCCCCGTTGCTCAAACATTTTCTTATATTGACAAAGAAATGGGTATCGATCTTACGAATTTCTGTCGATTAGATACGATGGTGACGGTGGTAGATGCGTATCGATTCTGGCATGATTATGAATCAGGAGATAAATTACTCGACCGTAAACAGGCAGTAGGAGAATTAGATGACAGAAATTTAGCAGATTTACTTATTGATCAAATAGAATTTTGTGACGTTTTAATTATTAATAAATGTGACATGGTGAGTGAAGAACAGCTAGAATCATTGACTAAAGTAATACAAACATTACAACCAGATGCCAAAATTATTCAGACAAACTATAGTGAAATTATTCCAGAAGAAATACTAAATACTAATTGTTTTAGTTTTGAAAGGGCAAGTCAATCTGCAGGATGGTTAAAAGAATTAATGGCTGGTCCACAAGAACATACTCCCGAAACAGAAGAGTATGGAATTAATTCATTTGTTTATAGCAGGAGGGTTCCTTTTCATTCAGAACGTTTTTATAACTGGATTAGTCAAATGCCTATTGCAGTCGTACGTGCAAAGGGAATTTCTTGGTGTGCAACTAGAAATGATTTAGCACTTTTACTCTCTCAAGCAGGGCCATCCGTATCCATAGAGCCAATCTCATACTGGGTAGACTCTTTATCTAAGCGAGAAAAAGAACGTATATTAAAAAACAATCCTAATTTACGAGAAGATTGGGATGAGTCATATGGTGATCGTAAAACTAATCTTGTATTCATCGGTGTAGATCTTCCTAAAGAAGCAATTATCAAAGAACTTGATGAATGCTTATTAACACCAGAAGAAATGAGAAAAGATTGGTCAACGATGAATGACCCGTTTGTGTGGGAAGTCGCTACACAGTAGCTCAGTAGAATGAACCTAACCATGTGTTTGATTCGCAGATCCTTTTCTGTATCTTTCCCCCTTGATTCGTTATAATTAAAGAAGCATTAGGAACGTAGAGGAGTGCAACGGAGTGAAATCCATTCAAGTACAACAACTAGTAGAAGAATTTAATTTAGAAGTTTTAGCGGGAGATGACCATTTAGAGCGGACAATTACAAAATCTCGGACACATCGGCCAGGCCTTGAGTTTATTGGTTACTTTGATTTCTTTCCGATGGAGCGGGTGCAGATATTAGGAAAAAAGGAAATTAACTATCTCCATCAGCTAAATGAGCAAGAACGAGATATACGAATTGGGAATGTTGTAAATTACCATCCACCCTGTTTTATTGTGACTTCTGATCAAGATGGGCTTACTTACTTGAAAAAATATTGTCATGCAGAAGATATTCCTCTATTACGAACGAAAGATACGACAGTGGATTTTATGGCAAAGGTCGATCATTATCTTACTCGAAAACTAGCTGCAGAAATTGCAGTTCACGGAGTGTGTATGAACGTATTAGGGATCGGTATTTTAATTCGAGGAGAGTCCGGTGTTGGAAAAAGTGAACTGGCTCATACGTTACTTGGGCGTGGGCATCGCTTAGTAGCGGATGATATCGTGGTACTGAAACGATTAAGCCATAAAACGATACTTGGTACGCATAATGATAAGAACAAGGAGTTTCTAGCATTAAGAAGTGTTGGCCTATTAAATGTAGTCCGAGCGTATGGAAGTAGAGCTTTCCAAGATGAAACACGTATATCGCTTGATATAAAGCTATCGAAATGGGAAAAGGACTCGCTACATAATGAACTGGAATTTGAAACGCAGTACCGGGATTATATGGGGGTACATGTGCCAAGCATTGAAATTCAGTTGCAACCAGGGCGTGATGTAGCTGGATTGATAGAGGCGGCAGCGAATAATTGGTATTTACAACAACAAGGTTATAATGCAGCAGAAGACTTTATGAATCGAATTGAATGGCAGGATGGGGATGATTGACCCCATCCTTTTTTATATTGAGAACAGTTCTATTGAATAGATTTTCCTACGCACAATCTAATTGTTACTGATTTGAGGACTAAAACATTGTCCCAAACTGCAGCGTAATCGCAGCAGCAAGCAATAGAATGAGTAATATGGTTGGCCAAGGTGCGTATTCTTTCTCTGGCGTTAATGTTGTCGTTGTTGCAGCTACTTCTTGATTTCCGCCTGGTTCTGGAGATGCGGTCTTTAAAGTAGTTACATCTAATTTTATTACGTTGTGATCACTTTCTGAATTCCATAGATGGATGAGTACTTTTTCCAAGTCAGTGATTGGTAACGCCGGCTGTAACTTTGCATTACTGTCTGCAAAAATGTTGCTCTGTGTACGAGCTCGCCCCCATAACAAGGTTAGTTCTGTCATGGTGAAACCTACTTTAGAGAGTTTGGCTCTTGTAATTTGTTGACTGATATAACCCCAGATAAGATAGATAACGACAAGAGCCAGTCCATATCGTCCTGTTAAAACTCCGAGTAATACGAATTCCGTAACAAAAAGAAGAAACGAAACGAGCATAACCGAGATATTCTCTTTAAATACGTTTCTCCATAACCATACAGCTGGTGTGGCAAAAGCGTTTTGAATCATATTGTTGATTTCCCGTTTCGCTCGAACAACGGCATTTTCGGTTGGATGAATCTTTTTGAATGAGGTTCGAATTACAGTGTTTGCCGGATCCAGTTGTCTTGCTTTGTTGATTAATATCTGTGCTTTTTTATATTTTCTCCTATCGTAGGCAATGAGCGCAAATCGGTTTAGAAAAGCAGGATTATTAGGTTCCTTTTGTAATGCTAGCTCTTCGTATTTTTGTGCTTCTTTATTGTCTTTTAAAAAGTAAAGCATATATGCGTAATATGCGACGTATTCAGCGTTATCTGGATTCAATCGTATTGCTTCTTGATAGGACTTTTTGGACTGGTTAAAATCGACATTCAAATGAATAAGTGCATGCATAAAATGAAAATAATCATTGTTAGGGTAAAGCTGTCTCGCGGTTTTGGTGAGGTTCTTCCATTTTTCTTGTTGTAATTCGGTCTCATGGTAGAAAGCAAGTGCAATCGTTAGCGATTCTTCACTTTCTGGAGCTAATTCATATGCTTGATTAGCCCAGGATAGTGCCTCTTTTCGTTCATTTATGTAATAGTGATGCAGTGCTTTTAATACATAACCAATTGGACTATCGGGGTGAGAAGTGATTGTTTCTTGTGCAAATGAAATTGATTGTTCTATTTTCTCGCTTAGGACGAGCGTTTTTAGGTGTGCAATCTTGGTAATGTTCGTATCTGCCATCGAATCATCCTTCATAAAAGTATCATTTTTTAAATAAGTCTAATTTTATTTTAGCTAATTATCCATAAGTTGGCTACAAAATTTGCGGACAACTTTACAATAATAATCAGAATATTGTGAATTAATCACGAGTTTGTTTTACTATTACATACAATAGTTAGTATGGTTGAGCAATTATGTGATAAAGGGGTAGAATGAATGGCGAAGACTGACAACGTAAAGCAACCGTTTTACAAAAATATTTGGATATGGTTCGTAGTAACGGTTGTGGCAGCTTTTGGGGTTACTTTTTTCGTGATGGACGACTCTGCAGAATTAGAAGCATTGGAAAATAATAATACGACGTTGCAAGAAGAAAATAAAGCGTTAGAAGAGAAACTAAATCTTCTCGAAGATGAGAATAGTAGTCTAGAAGAAACGGTGCTTACTTTAGAGGAAGAAAATAGTAATCTCGTAAGTGATAATGAATTATTGTATAGTGATATTACGTATTTAGTGGATTATGTCACAGAATTAGAAACAGCATTGAATGAGGCTTATGAAATTATCGAGGATCTTGAGGCAGGGAATTAATTATGTGGTTTTTCACTATTCATGTACGGTTGGGGTGCTATAATATATAAAATGTTAGAAATAGTGCGCTAGATCCGGAGTGAATAACGAATGCAAAAAGTCATTCTGTTGTTCATTATAATGATATTACTGAATGGCTGTAGACAAGATGAAGTTTCACGTGAAACAGCAATGGTACAGTTTACATTAATTGAGCCAATAAGAGGTGTCACTCACAGTTGTATCGGAAGTATTTGATGGTGAACCGTATCGGATATTGGGATGAAAATAAAGGAAAAGCCAACTGATAATTTTATAGAATCGGATTTAACGATTCGAACAATGCATCACTTTGCGTTTCAACAAAATGGAAATGTCATTCATGAAGGAAAGGTAGAGTGGCTGAACTTAATGAGGAAAATATGTATACGATTTTGATAGAATAAATGTTTGCAAGGTCTTGCTGCTAGAAGGTGGCAAGGCTTTTTTGCTGGGAGATTTTGCTATAGTTATTTTACATAGAAGCATAATATATTGAACTTACATATAGAAAGATGGATAATGAGTTTTATTTTAATGTGGACTAGATAAAGTAAAACAAAAATTCAGTGGGAAAATTACTCTCCGTCCGTTTTCTAAGCAGAGATACTGATATTTTTTTACCACAGTTGTGTTAATTTTCGTTCTTTAGATAAATAAGAAGAAATAATAAACTAAGCTTAAAGGTGATGAACATGTTATCAACGAGACAAAAAAAACTACTTACCAAGCTTATAGGAGCGCATCAGTATATGACCGTGGACTTTTTGGCAAAGTGGTTGGATGTTAGCCAGAAAACGGTTCGCAATGATTTAGAAACGTTAGCTAGTGTTCTTGAAGAAATGGGCTGCTCTTTGATTCGAACTCCTGGAAAAGGCGTTCTTCTTTATGCCGATAGTGATGTGAGAGAAGAACTTATGGATTCATTAGAATTAGCGACGTCATTAGTTGATAAAAATGTCCAACTTACTATGGTGAGCTTATATGTCTTAATGACAGAGAATGTAACGATTCAAAAAATAGCGGACGAATTCTATCTTAGTCGATCGAGTGTTCATCAGATTCTTTTAGAAGTAGAAGAATTATTTGATCCGTATAATTTACAGCTCACGAAGGAAGTAAGAAAAGGACTGTTTATTCATGGTACAGAAAGAAGCAAGCGAAAAGCTGTTTTTTACTGGTTATCGAGTAAATGGGTAGATTTGAATACGATATGTAGCTGGCTTCCGATGGACATTAACGAACAACAAACAATTGCTACTTGGATTAGTTCCTGTGAAGAAGAAAGAGGCGTGTTGTATAGTGAAGACTCCAAACGACATTTATCGTTGTTCTTAGTTTGGTGGAAAAATCGTGTAAGTGTTGGTACATCTGTGTTTATTCCGAAGAAACATCGTATCCATAATCCTATTATTGGTACGATTGATAACTATCTAAACCAATTATCTAATGAACCGGAATTGATGGATAACGAGAAGAACTTTGTTCATCAGATTTTTGACCAACTAAAAGTAGTCACCTATGAATTTGAGGCAGATGATTTAGATCACTATAAGCGAGAACATGCGTTTACGTTGTATCTTATTCAGGAGATTTCCAAAATATTAGAAGTGAATCTAGCCTCCGATAAGAAATTAATGAATGATTTAATGTACCATGCAAAATCGGCGTTCTTAAGAATGGAGCAAGGTGCAGAGATAGATAATCCTTATACAGAAGAAATTAAAATTCGCTATCGTGCTATTTATGAGATGGTTCACCAGATTACGACGGATATGGGGTATAAAATGGTAGCGGCAGAAGTAGCTTATATTACGATGCATATCAGTTCCGCATTTGAAAGAAGTGGAAATAAAAAATATTTACCCAATGTTATTGTCGTATGTACGACTGGACTAGCTACTTCTTCAATCTTAACAACGAAGTTAGAACATATTGAACCAGGATTTCATTTGGTAAGAGTCGTTAGTTCTCAAGAAGTGGATGAGGAGTTATGTTTAGATAATATTGATTTTGTTTTGACAACTAGTAAATTATCGATTGATTTTGCCAGTGATACGAAAATCTATCGTGTAAGTCCGTTGTTATTGGATGAAGAGAAAGCAAAAATTCAGCATGAAGCGCATAAAGTCGTGAATCGTAAGCAGCTTCAACGTTTTAATGAAGTATATCAACATGCGACTTCGATTGTGCCGACCTTATTTGATGAACAAGTTCATATTAGTAAAACTAACAATTGGCATGATGCCATATCTATTGCTGCAACACCTTTATTAGAAGCAGGATATATTAAGCAAGGTTATATTCAAGAAATGATAATGTCTGTGGAGCGTAACGGAACCTATATGGTCTTTCTTCCCAAAATCGCATTCGTACATGCGAGCCCTGAGAATGTTATTAAAGAAGGGATAAGTATGACGGTTTTTGAAAATGACATGATATTTGGGTCTAAAAATCCGGAAGAAGTCAAAATCATTATTGTACTTGCTATTAAAGAATCACATAATCAAGACTTTTTACAACTTTATAGATATTTAGAGAATCAAGCGGTTTTCGAAAAACTAATAGACAGCAACAATCAAGAGTGGAGGAAGTAATGTTGAAGCAACTACGAAAAAATCATATATCTATACTAACAGAAGCAAAAGATTGGCGATCTGCCATTGAATCATCTGGACAATTACTTGTTAAGTCAGGAGCGGTAACAGAGCAATATGTAGAAAGTATGGTTGCTTCTGTAGAAGAGAATGGGCCATATATTGTAATCGCTCCCGGAATCGCAATTGCCCATGCAAGACCAAATAAAAGTGTGAAAGAAAATGCATTGGCTTTGGCTATTTTGAAGGAACCAGTAACATTTCATAGTAAAGAGAATGATCCAGTTGACCTCGTTTTCTCTTTCTCTGCAATAGGAGATGAATCTCATCTTAAAATGATTGAGCAATTATCTATTTTTTTAATGAAAGAGGAGCAAGTGAATGAATTAAGGAATGCTTCAACAATTGAAGATGCATATCAAATCATATTAAAAGGAAGTGAAGGCAATGAGTAAATTAAAAATAATGACTGTGTGTGGGTTTGGATTAGGTTCATCTATGGTATTAAAAATGAATTTAGAAAGTGTGTTAAAAGATGTAGGGATTGAAGCAGATGTCTTTACAGGAGATGTAAGTTCTGCCATTGGCACAAGCTGTGATTACATTTTTACCAGTAATGAATTAGCAAACAACTTAAAAACTTCTGCAACAACACCGGTAGTAGTGATTAATAGTTTTGTAAATAAAGAAGAGATAAAAGAAAAGGTGCAACAAGAACTACAAAGCTAATCAACCATATAAAAGGGGGATAAATGATGGAATCCGTAATGAATTTTGTAATTGAAATTATTCGTGAGCCAGCAATATTTCTAGGATTAATTGCATTAACGGGTCTATTGCTTTTGAAAAAGGATATATCCACGATTGTATCAGGTACAGCAAAAACGATAATTGGTGTAGTGATTTTAACACAGGGTACAAATATATTAGTAAGTTCGATTGAGCCGCTAACAGCGGGATTTAACCTTATGTATGATATTCAGGAAACCGAAGTTAATCCAGCACTTGGCTCCGATCAAGTGCTAAGTCAATATGGTACACAAATTGGAATTGCGATGCTCGCTGCTTTTGCGATTAATTTATTGGTAGCTCGTTTTACGAAGATTAAGCACGTATTTTTAACGGGACACATGCTATTCTGGTTTCCATTTATATTCGTGGCTGTGGGAGTAGAAAATGATTTAAGCAATGTCCAACTAATTATTTTTGCATCGATTATGACGGCATTATATATCATTATTGCGCCAGCATTATTACGTCCATTTGTACGAAAGGTAACCGGATCGGACGACTTTATTATTGGACACCCAACCACAATTCTAAGCTTAATTGCTGGAGGAGTTGGAAAGCTATTCGGTACGAAAGGTAGATCTTCTGAGGATATTAAATTTCCTAAATCCACGGAGTTCTTACGTGAAATTAGTATCACTTCTTCGATTACGATGTTTTTTGTTTATCTTGTTGTAAGCATCATTATCGGTTTTGATACAGCTACAGAAGCATTTGCTGCGGAACAAAATCTATTTATTTATAGCTTAATGCAAGGGGTATTATTCGGTGCAGGCTTAACGATTCTATTACTTGGTGTACGCATGATGCTTGCGGAAATTATTCCAGCATTTCAAGGAATCTCACAGAAGTGGATTCCGAATGCAGTACCTGCTTTAGATGCGCCTATTTTATTCCCATATGCACCAAATGCAGTATTAATCGGTTTTATTGTATCAATGATTACATCGGTAGCAACAATATTTATTACAGGAAGTCTAGGGATCTTTAGCTTTGTTATCGTCCCCCTTACGATTACGTGTTTCTTTGAAATTGGAACCGCAGCCATAATTGGTAATGGAACCGGCGGGTTAAAGGGAGCTATTGCCGGATCTGCTGTTGCCGGGGTTGTGATGATTCTTCTTGTAGGATTATCGGTGCCGATTCTTAATGGAACAATTGCCGATTGGATTGTTATTTTTGGAGGAAATGACTTTTCTCTATGGGCGTTTATGACAGATTGGATCGCAAAGTTATTCTAATAGGATGGTGAGCGCATGACATATATGAAAGAGTACTATACAAAGATTATCGATTCAATGAATGACATTTTAGAAAAAGAAGACACAGAGATTGCACAAGCAGCAAAAAGCATGGCTGCAGCTGTGATGAATGGAAACTCCATTTATTTATTTGGAGCATCGCATGCGGGAATTATTGCTGAAGATGCATTTTATCGGGCAGGAGGATTTGCATTATTCAATCCGATTTTCAGTCCTAGCTTGATGCTGAATGTAGAGCCTATTACACAGACAAGTAAATTAGAACGTCTAGAAGGTTACGGAGATATTTTACTTGATTCCAAACCAGTGAAAAAAGGAGATGTCCTTTTTATCCACTCCGTTTCTGGGAGGAATGCCGTAGCGATTGATATGGCATTAGCCGCGAAAGAAAAAGGGATGGAAGTCATCTGCTTAACGAATCTAGATTATTCTAAGCAAGTTACCTCTCGTCACTCTTCAGGATATCGATTGTTTGAGGTAAGTAATATTGTTATCGATAATGGTGGAGAACCAGGAGATGCAGTCGTATCGATTGATTCGCTCACGCAGAAAGTAGCGCCGATTTCCACAATTGTAGGCAGTTATACAATCCATTCGATTGTGCTAAAGATGATAGAAATATTTGAAGAAGCGGGAAAAGACATTCCTATATTCAGAAGTGCAAACATTGATGGCGGAGACGACTATAATAATCAGTTATTTGAACATTACAAAGAACAAATTCATTATATGTGATGGAAAAAGTCAGGGCTGATAAGCGCTGGCTTTTTTGTATATTCAAGAATATAACAATAATATTTTGGATGTGAGTATATTTGTTTAGATGTTCATCTCTAACCGCCAATAAGATTAATTATTAAGAAATAGATAGACTTAAGAGTTCTAAAACGGCAATGAGATAAATTGGATGTGTATTGAACAATTACAAATGATTGCTAGAATGGGAGTATCATGATTTTGGTGGTGAAAGTATGGTGAAAACTCTAGTAATAACTAAAAAAGGGGCGTATCGTTTAGCATTTGGTATTTTTGCAGGGGTGTTTGTAGTAGGCGTGATTAATAAAGTTATATCAATATGGTTTTAAATTTAGTGTTAAAAGCAGGAAATAAATACGATATTGTGTTTATTTTTTAGTATTACAAAAATTTCACCAAGTAGCTTTATTTTTTTAATAAAGTGTGGCATATTTGTAATAACAACGTTGTTATTGGAGTGAACAAAATGAATGAATTTCAAGTTATATCACATAAGTCCAATCAAGTTACTTTAACAAATCAATCGCATTCTATGTACGGTCACATTCGTATTTTAGAACCTTCGATTATGAACGTGAAATTGAGTGAAAAAGAAGAGATTGAACTCCCGACATGGACGGTTACACCAGGTGATACTGACCTTCCTTATCAAGGATTATCACGTCAATTTATGAAACCGTTCTCTTGTCCTAACTATGATTTTATTAATAATGAGAACACCATCGAAATAACAACATCGAAGCTAAAATTGATTATAGAGAAAAAAGGATTTTATCTGACGTGGTATCAACTAGAAGCAAACGGAGAGTTTGAAGAGGTACTCACTGATCGTCAAACACAAAGCTATAAACACCAGATAAGCTCGAATCACCCAACTTGTCATTATCTCCAACGTGATGAAGCAGAAATGTATTTCGGATTAGGAGAAAAAACGGGTAAAGTTAATAAGCACGGACGACGATTTAGAATGATGAATATTGATGCAATGGGGTATAATGCTGAAACAACGGATCCTCTATATAAGCATATTCCTTTCTATATCACGTATAAGCCAGACATCGAGCAATCGATTGGAATATTTTATGATGATTATCAAGATTCAGCATTTGATTTTGGACAGGAATTAGATAATTATCATGGAGCATATAGATATTATGAAACAAAAAGTGATTTCTTAGATTATTATGTGATTGGAGGTCCTAAAATAAAGGATGTAACAAAACAATTTAGTTGGTTAACAGGTAGACCAACTAAAATGCCTCAATGGGGTATTTCCTATTCTGGGTCAACAATGCAATATACGGATCTACCTAACTCACAAAAGTTACTAGAAGATTTTCTTAACCAATGTAATCAACATGATATAGCGGTACGATCTTTCCACCTTTCATCAGGATATACTTCTATTAAGGATAAACGTTATGTGTTTAACTGGAATTATGATAAGTTTCCAAATCCAAAAGAATTTGGTAAAAGTTTCGTAGATCAAGGCGTACAAATTGTCGCAAATATTAAGCCTTCATTAATGGTAAACCACCCATTATTAGAAGAAGTAATGGAATTTAATGGATTTATTAATGATGAGGCAGGAGAACCATTATTGGTTCAGTTTTGGGATGATCAAGGATATTATCTTGATTTCACAAATCCTCAAACGATTACATGGTGGAAAGAGCAGATCAAGACGAAATTATTAGAGAATCATATAAATTGTACCTGGAATGACAATAATGAATTCGAAATTTGGGATAGTAATGCGCAAGTACATGGCTTCGGTAATGGAGGAAATTTCAATGACTATAAATCTATTATGCCATTATTAATGATGAAGGCATCTAGAGAGATTCAAATGGATTATCACCAAGAAAGATTTCCATATGTTATAAGTCGTTCTGGTTGTGCAGGTATGAGTAAGTATGTGCAAACGTGGACAGGTGATAACAGAACAAGTTGGCATACGCTCAAATTTAACAATCAAATGGCGATCGGACTAAGCTTATCCGGAGTGTATAATTTTGGACATGATATTGGTGGTTTCTCTGGAGATAAGCCAGATCCAGAATTATTTTTACGTTGGGTACAATGTGGCGCCTTTTATCCGAGATTTTCCATCCACTCATGGAATGAAGATGGATCTGTCAATGAAGCTTGGATGCATCCGGAAGTGCTAGAAGAAGTTAAGGGTGCCATGCATTTACATGAGCGGTTTGTTCCATATATTCAATATCTTGTGGGACAGGCACATGAAGCATATGAGCCAATTATTCGTCCTACCTTCTATGAATTCGAACATGATGAACATACATTTCGAGATGGTGATGATTTCTTGCTTGGTGATAGATTATTAGTTTGTCCGATTATAGAACAAGGCCAAACGAAGAGAGAGGTATATTTACCAAATAACGAAGAAGGATGGATTAACTTCCATAATCGTAAAGAATACGAAGGCGGAAGGACAATAACTGTAGATGTTGCATTGGACCATATTCCTTTGTTTGTGAAAAAAGGAACTTCTATCCCAATGTATGACGATGATCTGAAAGTAGTCCAAGATAAACGATTTTAATAGATAGAGTAAAAGCCGAACTATTCTCGGGGAAGTATTCCCGTTTTAGCTCGGCTTTCCTTATTTACGATTAAACTCCGGAGTAGGAAGAGAATCCTCCATCGACAGGAATGACGACTCCCGTCACAAATTTACTTGCCTCATAATCCAATAACCAAAATAGCGTTCCAATTAAGTCTTCTGGGTCCCCAAAGCGATTCATCGGTGTTTGCCCAAGTATTTTATTCGCTCTGTTTGAATAGGAACCATCTTGATTTCGGAGCAACGCCTTATTTTGCGATGTTTCAAAAAAACCAGGTGCTATGGCGTTTACTCGTACTTTCCCTTCGAAGTACGTACTGAGCCATTGTGTAAAATTACTAATTGCTGCTTTGGCTCCACTATATGCAGGAATTTTTGTGAGTGGCTGAAATGCATTCATGGAAGAGATATTAATAATTGTATTCCCTTCACCTTCCGTTAAATCTTGGCCAAACACTTGGATGGGAAGAAAGCTACCAGTATAGTTGAGTCGAAATACACTTTCTACACCTTCTTCACTAAGTCCGAATAAGTTTTTCTCTGTATTTGGATTATAATGTTCATCATCGGTCGTTGCATCAGGATGATTTCCTCCTGCGCAATTAATGAGTGCATGGATGTTACCAAACCGTTCATTAAAGTGTTGTTTAGCATGAATAAGAGATGCTTTATCCAGTACATCAGCCACTAGAGCAATGCTTTTTTCAGGATGATCAGTTTCTTCAATTACTTTCTGTAGCTTCCCTTCGTTGCGACCAAGTAATCCAACGTTCGCTCCTGCGCTGACTAAAGCTTTTACAAACGTACTACCAATTACCCCACTTGCACCAGTAACAATAACATTAAGATTATGAAATTGTTGAGTCATTTGTCTCCACTCCTTCAATAAGACCGTTAATGTATGTTGCACCTAGTGCACGGTCAAATAATCCGTAGCCAGCTTTTCCAGTCTCTCCCCAAATCATTCTCCCGTGATCTGGACGAATCGTCCCTTTATAATCAATGGCTTTTAATGCACGAACCACTTCTTTCATATTTACCGATCCATATTTCGATAGATGACCGCTCTCAACAAAAGAATGATTATCCAGTCGTTTTATGTTTCGCATATGCACAAAGTGGATGTGATCGCCAAACTCCTTGATGATTTCCGGGAGATCATTTTCTTCTAGGCATCCTAAGGAACCCGTACAAAAACAAATACCATTATTTTTGGAGGAGTTAATTGAGATTAGGCGTTGATAGCTTTCTTTTGTTTTAATAATTCTCGGTATTCCAAAGATGGACCATGGTGGATCATCTGGATGAATCGTAAGGTCAATATCGTGTTCAATAGCTACAGGTAAAACTTCATTTAGGAAGTATTCTAGATTTCTCCATAGGTCCTCTTCGTCAATTTGACGATATTTCTCGATTAAGGCAGCCATTTCCTCTTTCGTGTAACTCTCATCCCAACCCGGAAGATTAAGGTTTGTGGTTACAGGGTCGATGTCTTTTACAAAATCATTATCATACATCAGCGTTTTTGAACCATCTTCTAATTCATAATCCAAGTTGGATCGAGTCCAATCAAATACAGGCATAAAGTTATAACAAACTGTTTTGATGCCGGAATTACCAAGGTTTCTTAACGATTCTTTATAATTTTCTATTAAACTATCTCGATTAGCCTCACCTAGTTTAATAGACTCATGAACTGGAAGACTCTCAATAACGGATAATGTAAGTCCTTCTTGTTCAATGGATGACTTTAATGAATTAATTTTATCCTTCGTCCAAACTTCACCAACTGGAACATCGTAAATTGCGGATACAATATTTTTCATGTCAGGTATCTGTTTAATCTGTTTTAAAGTAACTGGGTCAGTATTTCCATACCATCGAAAAGATAATTGCATTATTTTACCTCCTTCATATTTTCAATACGGAATAATCGTGTAGCGTTATTAAAGCAGATATCTTTTAGAATATCGGTTAATAATTCCACATCATCTTCAATTTCTCCCTTTTCTACTAAATCTCCTACTAACTGGCATAAGATTCTTCGGAAATACTCGTGTCGAGAGTATGATAATAAACTTCTTGAGTCGGTTAACATTCCGACAAACTCAGATAATAAGCCTACATTAGCGTAGTCGATTAGATGTTGAATCATTCCATCTTTTGTGTCGTTATACCACCATGCAGCACCTAATTGGACTTTAGCTTCCTTGGAAGTAAAGTTTCCTGCGGTAGCCTGAACCATCAGATGATCATTTGCATTGTGAGGATAAATAATCGTATCCGGAAGTACATGATGGCTATTTAAGTGATCTAGAAAAAGGTTTAGATCTCTAGCACTTAAAGGGTCTCCAATACTGTCAAATCCAGCATCTTTTCCAATAGCTTGATGTTGAATAGAGTTATTATTTCGTAATGGGCCAAGATGTAATTGCATCACCCATCCATAATGTTTATACGACTTTGCTAATGTTGTTAGCAAATAGCCTGATAGTTGTCTTAATATATAAGGATCTAATGAAGCGCCGTCCTTTAATTGTTGGAAATAGGCTTGTACATCTTCTTTTTCTAATCCTGTTAGTACTACTTCGGAAAAACTTTGGTCAGCGCTTCTTGCTCCGTGTTGATGAAAATATCGTACTCGTTCTCCTAGCGCTTCAATGTAATCATCAAACGAGTGAATATCAGCAGCGGTTGCTTCTTCTAAACGATGGATAGCTTGATGAATCGTATCGTGATTAAGGTTAATATAATAGTCTGGTCTAAATGTTGGTCTTATTTCAATATCAAATGATGTATCTTCTGCTAATCGTTGGTGATATACTAAGTCATCACACGGATCATCGGTCGTACATACGACTTTTACATTACTTTTTTTCAAAAGATTACGTGGCTTGTGGGACTCTTTTTGTAATTGTGCATTTAAATCATTATATAGCTGTAGTGTTTCAGTATGCTGAACAGCTTTGTAATGGTCAAAATATCTCGCTAGTTCGATATAACACCAATGATACATTGGGTTCATTATGGTTTTTGGTAGCATCTCTATAAATGCTTTAAATTTGTCAAAGTCGTTTTCGTTACCAGTAATAAGAGATTCATCTATTCCATTCACGCGCATCAATCGCCATTTATAATGGTCGTGCCTTAACCATAGCTGTGTTATTGTCTCGAAGTTTTTATTTTCATAGATTTCCTTTGGACTAAGATGGCAATGGAAATCGTAAATGGGAACCTCTTTAATAGAGTCATAAAGTTGTTTTGATTTTTGATTTGTTAGTAAAAAGTCGTTGTTGATTAAAACCATATAAACATTCCTCCATCAATCATTACTTTATAGTCCAAATAAATTTGGTAAAAATAGTGATATCTGTGGGATAAAAGTGATCACCAATAACATAATGATAAGCGCTATGAAATAAGGTACAAGGGTACGAATCACGCTCTCAATTTTTACATTGGCTACACTAGCTCCTACAAATAATGCACTCCCTACTGGCGGAGTTATATTTCCGATACATAGGTTAAATGCAATGACAATTCCGAAATGAACAGGGTCTAACCCTACAGAAGTCGCAATTGGTAAAAATATCGGTGTAAATATTAATACTGCCGGTGTAATATCCATAAATGTACCGATTACGAGTAAAATAATATTCATAAGCAGTAATAAAAGAATTGGATTTTCTGTTAATGACAGAATTCCATTCGATATCGCTTCTGGTAATCCTGTATAGCTCATTACTAAAGAGAATAGAGCAGAAGCGGTAATTAAAAGTAATATCATCCCAGTGATTTCAACAGTTTCTTTTAATATATTCGGAATGTCTTTTAATTTAAAGCTTTTATAGATTAAAGAAAGTATTAATGCATATAATACTGCAATTGCAGCACCTTCAGTTGCGGTAAATACCCCTGCAACAATACCTCCAATAACGATGATAACTAAAAATAAACTAGGAATAGCATCAAGAATTAGAAATAAGCGATCTTTCCAGCCTATTTTCTCTGATACTGAATAACCTTCTTTTTTTGCCAGTATATAGGCAACAATCATACAAGTAGTTCCCCATAATATCCCGGGAATATAACCAGCCATAAATAAGGCTGCAATCGATGTCCCACCACTTACTAGGGAGTAGACAATAAGCATGGAACTCGGGGGAATTAATAACCCGGCTGGTGCTGATGCGATATTGGCAGCAGCGGAATATTCTTTTCGATAACCCTGTTTTTGTTGTAAGGGAGTCATAATTCTTCCCATTGCTGCGGCTGCGGCTACACTAGAACCCGAAATAGATCCAAATAACATATTTCCAACAATATTCGTATGAGCAAGTGATCCAGGCATTCTCCCCACTAATACTTTTGCAAAATTAACTAATCGAAAAGCAATCCCGCCATTATTCATTAATATACCTGCTAATACAAATAAAGGAATTGCTAACATGGTAAAGTTATCAATACCTGTGACCATGCGTTGTGCAGCAGTAATAATGGTTACATCAAACGGTAAAATTAATAGCAATGTTAGGATAGAGCTAATAATAATAGATATCGCAATCGGAATGCTGAAAAATAGCAAAATGAAAAAAGATAGAAATAATACTATTCCTGCAATGATAGTCATTATGCATCACTCCCTTTCTCTGTGATGGATAACTTCACTGTTGTGAAATTATATAGTGCATAAAAAGTAATAAATAAACCAGAAATAGGAAGTGCGCCGTACATAAATGCCATTGATATCCCAGTAGATGGCGCTACCTGTGTTAAGGTAAGGTTTACTACTTGAATACCACCCCAGATCATAAGTACAAGAGCGATCAGAAGTAAGATAATGTTAGATATTCGTAGAATCATTATCTGTCCTTTGATAGAAAGCTTGTCTCGAAAGAAAACAATAGCAATGTGCTTTTGCTGACCGAATACATAGGCAGCACTTGTTAGAGAGAACCATATGAGCAACATTCGGATAATTTCTTCACTTACGGTACTAGGTGTACTTAAAATATATCTGGCAACAACTTGCCAAATAGATAAAATGGACATCACACTAATTAAGATTCCAGTGATAATGAGAAGGGTCTTATCAATAATTTTTTTTGCATTATTCATCTTGCCCCTCCTCCATAATCAGGTTATATTGTTCCCTTGTTGCTTTATTCTTTTGAAATGATTCTTGCAAGGGTTTTACGGATTCCATAAATGAACTCTTATCCACTTCATAAAACGTAACTCCCATCTCTTCCTCCGCAATTTCTTTCGATTCTTTCATTTTTTGATCCCAACGTGGCTCGTGTAATGCAGTAGACTCTTCCGCAGCCTCTTTAATCCATGTTTGTTCTTCTTCTGACAATTCGTTATAGGTATCGACATTCATAATTAAGATATCAGGTACCATAGCATGTTCTGTGTAAAAGTAATGTTTCGCAACTTCTCCATGCTTATTGTCTGTGAGAGCGGATTCATTATTTTCAGCTGCATCAATAATTCCGGACTGTAAAGCCGTGTACACTTCACCGAAAGACATTGGAGTTGGTGTTCCTCCCAATGACTCAATAAGCTGTACACTCGTTTTGCTTGGCTGCACACGTGTCTTTAATCCATGCATGTCGTCATTTGTTTTGATAATACGATCCTTGGTGTACATATTACGAACTCCAGCATCATAATAAGTAATGCCGATAAAACCGTTATCTGCGGTTGTATTGTAAAATGCTTCTTGAATTACAGGTTTTTTCATGATCTCACGATATTTTTCTTGGGATTCAAATAGATAAGGCATACTAAACAAAGAATAGGACTCTGAGAAACCTTCTAATGCACTCGCAGAGACTTTTGTAAATTGTACTGCATTGGTTTGCGTCATTTCGATTACTTCTCGCTCACTACCGAGCTGCCCATTCGCATATATCTTAAGTTCTAACTTGCCATTTGATTTTTCTTCTAACAATTCTTTAAAGTCAACCAATGATTCATGAATTGGATGAGTTGTAGGCTGGTTATGACCTAAAACCATTTCTTTGGGCTGAGCAGCACTACTAGAATTACTAGACGAAGTGCACCCTACCAACAAAGTTAAAACGCTTACAAACAACAATAAAAAAATACGCATGTTTAGCCTCCTTGCTGAATAACAACGTTGTTATTTTTGGTTGGAAATATTCATAACAATTAATTATTATGATATAATTATCTAGCAGATAAATCAATAGATAATTTTAAGGAGTTTAAAAATGGCCGTAACATTAAAGGATATAGCGATAGAATGTGGAGTGAGCTATTCTACGGTGAGTAAGGCTCTCAAAGACTCCCCACTTGTGACTGAAGCAACGAAAAGAAAGATTAAAGAAAAAGCAGAAGAAATGAATTATATTCCAAATAATTCTGCAAGATCTTTAGTCTCCAATAAAAGTAATACCATTGGTTTAATATGGCCAGCAGTAGATAGAGTAGCCGTTACCACACTGGCTTCACAAATAAATGAGGCAGTAAAAAAAGCGGGTTATTTTATGGTGGTATCTATCGATGATCCAATAACTGCTGCTGGGAAATTTTTGGAATTGCGATTTGATGGAGTGATCGTTTTTGATGAAGGGGAAGAAACGAGGCTGCCTGCTAAAATAACAAATAATATTCCTGTAGTTGCGTACGGTGTAGAACGAGAATTAGATTATCCAATCATTAATGTTAATCACGATAAATCTATGCAACTAGCGGTAGATACCCTAATGGATAAAGGGCATAGTGAAATAGATTATATCGGTGACCTCGAAACGAAGGATATCCGACAGATTATAAAGAAAGAAACATTTATTCATTATTGTGAAGAAAAGAAAGTCAACTATCGACTAATCGATTCAGAAGGGTTGTCCGAAGAGGTAACAAGTAACTCGTTAAGAAAATTTCTCGCGAATAATACGCTTAAAAGAGGAATTGTATGTGGTAGTTATGATATTACAATGGGTTTACTACACCATATTGATAAACAAGCGGAAAAGCCGATGATTGTTTCCTACGATAATATTAAAAAATTTGATGCTATTGATACGCCAGTATATACAGTTGGAGTACCTTCTGAAAAAATCGCAGAGAGTTTAGTCCAAATGCTTATTAAACATATAGAAGCAGAGGACATCGAAGAAGAACAAATTATTCAATTATATCCGGAGGTTACTTATCCCTAGGATTAGAGGTTTTGAGTAGCTTACATAAAAAAGATGATGTTTTGGTGGAATAAAGAAAAGTTTAAGTAGAGAATCAAGGATGTTTTAGTAAAAAGACCGGTTCTAAAACCCAAAGTGAGTTTAGAAACCGGGAAAAGTGGTGAAAAGAATGGTTCTAAAATCCAAAAAAGCTTGAGAACCGCGAAAAAATAGTCAATAGAGCGCTTCTAAAAACCAGAATAGCAGAGGATAGCAGACATTTTAGTCAATAGAGTAGTTCTAATCACCAATATAGGCGAAAGTTGAGGTAGTTTTAGTCAATAGTGCCGTTCTAAAAAACCAGAATGGTAGAAAAAATAATCCGTTTTGGTTAATAGATTATAAACAACAAAAAAGAAGCAAACTGACTGCCAGTTTGCTTCTATGCTATATTATATCCGTTTCAATCCTTTTCGAATTGGCGGAACTTCTAATTTTCCTTTTTCAAATAGCTTTTTTATTGTTTGTTTGGAGTAGCTGGTCACTTGTTCGTACGAAAGCTTTCCTGGGATTGGCGGTTCATCTTCAATACATACATCTACAATAACGGGCTTATTGAAGGATGCTGCTGCTCGTATAGAAGGGCCAAGGTCCTCGAATTTCTCTACACGATAACCTTTTCCGCCGCAGTTTTCTGCAAATTGGGCGAAGTTAAAGCTCTCGAGATTGGTTTTATAATCAAGGTTTCCTTTTGCTTCTTGTTCGTATTTAATCATGCCGATGCGTTCGTTATTGAAGATAATCACTGTCATCGGTAAATTGTATTTAATCGCAGTGAGGAAGTCTTGCATATTCATGGAGAATCCCCCATCGCCACATAATGCAATTGCCTGGCGTTCGGGGTATGCCATTTTACTTGCAATAGCCCCTGGTAATCCGCATCCCATAGTGGCAAGCCAACTGGATGTAAGGAATTTCTGTGTTGTTTTCATACGAAAGTGTCTGGCAGCCCAAACTGTCACATTACCTACGTCTACAGATAGTACAGCGTCATCTTCTGCGATTTTTTGTACTTCAGCAATGATTTGTTGTGGTTTAATCGGTGTAGACGTTTGTTGTTCATCTTCTTCCATCTCTTTCCACCATTTCGCCATTTTCTCTTGACTATTTTCTAAGAAATCACGATTTTCCGAGCGTGTAATTCGTTCGTTTAACCAGGTTAATGCTTTTTGTGCGTCGCCAGCAATACCGACGTTTACGGGATATCTTTTTCCGATTTGTAGCGGGTCATTGTCAATCTGGATGCATGTTACTCCCTCTGGTAAAAACTCTACATATGGGTAAGACGTTCCGATGAGAATAAGCAAGTCGGTATCGTCCATTGCTTCATATGCTGGCTTGGTTCCAATCATCCCGAGGTTGCCTAAGCAGTTCGGATGATTATCGTCTATTACGCCTTTTGCTGGTAGGGAAACAACAACTGGGGCAGCAATCTTATCAGAAAACTGTTCAAGTTCTTGCTTCGCCCCTTTTGTACCAGTTCCAGCTAAAATAATTGGCTTCTTTGCTTTGGAAATGAGTTCTAGTGCTTTTTCCATTTCCGTGGAGCTTGGTACTTGTTCGGATTCTTCGTATATCGCTGCGTTCTTTTGTACTTGTTTCTTGATTTTTGCAGCTGGAATATCATCTGGTATGGTTAAAACGGCTGGTCCCTTTTCTGCATAGGCAGTGCGGACGGCTTGATTTACAAGTGCTGGCAATTGTTCTTCTGACACCACTTGTTCGTTATATACTGCGACATCATTAAACATTTGTTGCATATTGATTTCTTGGAATGTGTCCGTTCCGATCTGGTCAGTTGGCACTTGTCCTGCAAGTACTAATACTGGTGCGCTATCCTCTTTTGCATCGTAAAGTCCGTTAAGTAAGTGAATCGCACCAGGTCCTGCGATTGATAGACATACGCCAATCTTTCCAGTGAGTTTAGCGTAAGAAGCAGCTGCAAGTGCTCCAGCCTCTTCGTGGCGTACTTGGATAAATTTCATTTTATCTTTTTCTTTACGTAACTCTTCCATCAGTTGGTTAATCGAATCTCCTGGCATCCCATAAATATGGTCGACACCCCATTCGGATAATAAATCTACTAGTACTTTTCCTGCACGATCTTCAAACATATACATGGCTCCTTTATAGGTTGCTTGTTTGTTTTGTATTAATCGTTATTCCACAAAACGACGGATATCAAACTATTATTAAGAAAAGAGCGTTAGTATGCTTTGCAGGTGGAGGTTAACTATCGAACGTCTCATCCTTTACCAATTGCTTCATAGAGAAACTTGCATATTCAAAATATTCCTCAGGGGACTGATCGCTATTTTGTTTCCAGTCAATCGAAGCTGCATAAATCATCCAACTCAACATGGTCGATAGCATTCTTAATTTTTCTTTACTTATATCTGGATACTTTTTTAATAGGGACTGAGAGATAATCGTTTCAAGCTCTTTTTTTAACAGAGATTCAATATTCATGGTCATATCGTCATAGCTTCGTTTACAGCGATCAGATAAATTAGCATGATAGTTTGTTATTGATAAAAACGCGCTTCGCAGCATTTGTTCATTGAAATCTGTATTGTTCGAAAGTTCTTGTAGAACACTTTTCACTAAATTTTCTCGTGTTACGGTTTCAAGTAAATCATATTTATCATAAAAATGGTGATAAAAGGTAGCTCGATTAATCATGGCTCCTGTTGTGATATCACTTATTTTTATACTTTTGAAATCCTTTTTTTCTAAAAGGTCGATAAAGGAATCAATAATAAATTTTCTTGTGCGAATTAAACGCAGGTCTTTGTTCTCCTTAACCATAGAGTATCTCCAATCTAATATTTTTAGACATTTTATATAAATTGTATCTTATGCGACAAAATGACGTTTTTGTTGCTGGGATTATGCATCCATTGCATCTATAATCTAATTATACAACAACTGTTGCATATGCGATAGATGTTACTATAACTAGGAGGATGTTAAATGAATATATTAGTAGTAAAATCCAATAATCGACCAGATGGTGTATCAAGTAAAATGTATGATACATTTATGGATACAATTAAAGAAGAAAATCATTTGGATGTAGCGGTGTATGATGTTTTTAAAGAAGATATGCCATATTTCGGTCAGGATTATTTCAATGCCTTAATCAAATTACAAAGTGGCGAAAAATTATCTGAAATAGAACAGCGTATTTTAGATGCAAAACAAAAAGCGAAAGATCTGTTTGCCGCGGCTGATCTGGTCGTCTTCGCGTTTCCATTGTGGAATTTAACGATTCCTGCCAAGCTTCAAACCTTTATTGATTATATTGATGAAGCTGGCTATACCTTTAAATATAGTGAAAATGGTACACCAGTATATTTGATGCCAGACAAAAAAATCATTTTTCTTAATGCACGTGGTGGGGATTACTCTTTACCAGAAATGCAAAAAATGGAACACGCTGTTAATTATATGCGCGATATCTTTGTTGGAATGTTTGGTATGAACGTTACGGATGAGATCATTATTGAAGGGCATAATGCGATGCCTGATAAAGCCGAGGAAATTATTAAAAATGGAAATCGTAAAGTAGCTGAAACAGCAAGAAAATTAATGCAAAAGGTCTAAATAAGAGAAAAGCGATAAAAGAATATAAAATGCATGTTGTTGACTGGAAGAGAGACGAAATTAATAGAGACTCCATTCCAGTCAACATTGCTTTATTAATTAGCTTAATGAGCATCCTGTTTGTCGTCATTCCATAAAAAACGCATTAAGGTGTTGATGCGGATTTTTGCATGGTATACCATTCTTCTAAATTTTTCACACGATGATGTTCATCTATATACGAAATGTGTTCATGATTAAAGCCTGTTGGACTGGTTAGCCCTGCTGCTGCAGAAATACGAAACAGGCTCTCGCGAAGGGTCACAAGGTAATTTAGTGCACGATATTGTTTTTCATCAATGACGAGTGCTTCTTGCAGTTTCGCATCAGTCGTTGCGACGCCGACAGGGCAACGATTCGTATGACAAATCTGTGCCATAATGCATCCTACTGATATCATAAATGCGCGTGCAATATTGACTAGATCAGCGCCCATCGCTAAAACCACTGCGATGCGATCTGCGGTAAAAAGTTTTCCGGAGGCAATAATCTTTGTACGGTCACGAATCCCATATTTTTTCAATGTTTGATCCACGATCATCACTGCTGATTTTACTGGTAATCCAACACGGTCTGCGAGTTCTTGAAAGGAAGCACCAGTGCCTCCTTCTGAACCGTCAATGGTTATAAAATCAGGTCCTATTCCTGATTCTTTCATATAAGATGCAATTTCTTCAAAGGAATCCGAACTTCCGAGAACAACCTTTATTCCAACAGGTAACCCGGTATGATTGCGTATTTTTTCGATAAACGAAAACATGGTCGGTACATCATCAAATTCATTGAATCGATTCGGACTGTTAATTTCTTTGTATGGTTCGACGTTACGAATATTTGCAATCTCTTCTGTGACTTTCTCTGCGTCCACATGTCCGCCACGTGTTTTCGCTCCTTGGGCAAGTTTGAGTTCAAATGCCTTCACCTGTGGTATCGCTGCTTTCTTTTTCAAAAGATCCCAGCTAAACTCTCCATTTTTAGAACGCACACCGAATAGACCAGGTCCAATTTGCGCGATAATATCGGTGTCCCCTTTTAGATGATAATCGGATAAGCCGCCTTCACCTGTATTCATCCACGCTCCGCCAGCCATGCCAATTCCTTTCGATAGTGCTGTAATCGCATGTTCTCCGAGGGAACCATAGCTCATTGCGGACATGCCTACCAAACTTTTTACACGGAAGGGAGCACGGGAAGAAGGGCCAATCACCACTGTATTTTTATCGGTAAGTAACCACGGTTTTATAGGTTTATCTTGTAGTTCTTCCTTCCGGCTGAGAAGGTTATCCTCTTGAATCTCGTAAACTTTTGAATGAATCTCTTTGTCGTTATCTACTTCAAGTTCACTCTGTTGCTTTGGAAACATGGCATTTTTTACATAGAAGTCAGCCTTTTCAAAGTCACGAATCGAACCGAATCCGAGCATATTCTTTTGATATTTTGCAGGCATGACAATATCTTGATAGTCCTTACGTGAAAAAGGCTTTCCAGATCTATCATCATCAAATAAATACTGCCGGAGCTCTGGACCGGTTTTTTCAAAAATATAGCGTAGTTTTCCAAGTATCGGAAAGTTACGTAAAATTGCATGCTGATCTTGTTTCCGGTCTTTTCCATATATATATCCAAACATAAGTAGTGGAATGATAATGATGGCAATAACAAGCAAACATGTTGCTAACAAAATGATATTTGTAGCAGAAAACTCCATGAAATACATCCCCTTTTAGGTAATTTAGTATCACTCCGCTGAATGAAGTTACTTTCTCTCTGTTATGTAATTACCCGGTTTGAAAAGGATTACACATGGAGGCCCCGGTCATAGAGAAAAGTATTCCACTATTATTCCTCTCCATTTGTTAATGTATCGATTAATAATTGTGTATTTCGGTTTAGTTGCGATCCTTTCGTTAAGACATAGGAAAAATCTCGTTTTTCATATAGAGATTCAATCGGAACCATCTTTAGCCTCCCATGAGCTAATTCTTCTTTGATAGTTGCTTCAGACAATAGAGCTAAACCTAATCCATTGGTAACACTATTCTTTATCCCTTGTGTCGAACTAATAACCAAAGTTGATTTGACTTGAATTCCATTGGATTGAATGAGGTGATCAAAGTATTGTCGTGTACCAGAACCTTCTTCTCTTATAACCCATTTATGATGATGTAAATCCGCTAAGGTTTTAAAATTTGTCTCATATTCGGGGGAGCAGACAATGACGAGTCGATCTTCTTTAAAAGCAGATTGTAACACGTCTTTCGTGTAGTTAGATCCTTCCACCAGTCCGATGTCCACCTCAAGTCTGCGAACAGAATCAATGATCTTTTCCGTGTTGCCAATCGTCACATAAAAGTCTAACTGCTCGTATTGATTCTGCAATGACGCCATCACTTCTGGAAGGAGGTATTCACCAATGGTAAAACTAGCCCCTACTCGAATAAGACCAGAAGCGGTTTGTTTCTTTTGATAAAGATGTTCTTGGAGCTGTTGATATTGACTCCATATCTTCAATGCATGTTCATAAAACAACTCCCCTTCAGGTGTAAGATGAACACGCTTCGTCGTACGTTGGATGAACGATGTTGCAAACTTGTTCTCTAAATTTTTTATATGAACACTAACCGTTGGTTGAGACAATGCGCGTTTTGTTGCTGTCCGTGTAAAATTCTTTTCGCGTGCGAGAACAATAAAGGTCTCTAGTTCTTCCATATGCATGGTTACATTCCTCGTTTATTAAGTTTATTAATAAATACTATTATATATATTTATTTCAAAAATAAAAGATGCCAGTCTATACTGTTTATAGACAGAGAAGGAGGCACAACAAGATGCAGCAATTACATCCAGATAACAAGACACGGTCCTTTTATACAGGAATATGTATTACTCTTATAATTGCCTTGATGGGAGCGTTGCTCGGTAAGATTCCTTACCTCGATATTGTGGGACAACTTGTTCTAGCGATTATTATAGGAATGGTATGGGGACACACCATTGGTTTGAAAAATTCACATCGATCTGGCGTACAGTTTTCCAGTAAAAAGTTGTTAAGGATAGGGATTATTCTATTAGGATTGCGGCTGAATCTATCAGACATGTATGATGCGGGTCTACACGCTTTCCTATATGCCGGATTGCTATTAACGATTGCATTGGTGACCGTCTATAGCTTGGCGAGGTTGTTTCATGTTAATAAGACATTAAGTATATTGACGGCTTGTGGAACGGCAATATGTGGAGCTGCTGCGATTGTTGCTATTGCCCCTTTAGTAAAAGCGAAAGAAAGCACGACAGCAGTCAGTGTCGCTGTTATTGCTGTACTTGGGACGATGTTTACACTTATTTATACATTGATGTACCCTTTCTTACCATTTACCGATTATCAGTACGGTATTTTTTCGGGAGGGACGTTGCATGAAATTGCTCATGCAGTAGCTGCTTCGACTGCTGGGGGAGAAGAAGCGGAGAATATTGCTATTGTGGTAAAACTAACTAGAGTTGCCTTACTTGTTCCCGTAGCTATATTGATCGGTATCTATGTAAAGAAAAGAGAACCCCAAAACGATAAGCAAGGTTATTCCTTAAAAACGCTCCCTATACCATGGTTTATATTCGGTTTTCTTGCCATGAGTGCGATTAATACAATTGGATTCTTACCTGAAAGTGTCGTGAACTTGCTGATTGCAGCAGCATATCTGCTTTTAAGTATGGCAATGGCTGGTTTAGGCTTAAATGTGGAGTTCTCTGTATTTAAGAAGTTCGGTTTGCATGTCTTCTTGGCAGCATTACTAGGAACATTGGTTTTAATCGGATGCGGATTTGGTTTCATATACTTGATGGGCTTAGGCTAGGACTGAAGTTAGTTTAGTAGAAACGAGTGCTGAAGTGATGTGTATCTAAAAAATCACCGATTTACGTTTATATTCGTAACTCGGTGATTTTTTCCTGCAAGATTCTTATTGATGAAGATTTACTTAATCCAATAATCCAAATAACCTCGGTAAGAATAAGCTGATTTCTGGAATAAACGCAACTAACAATAGTGCTACAATTAATGGGATATAGAAGATCAGTAGCTTCGGTATAATTTTTTCTATAGGTACACCACTGACACTACTTCCGATAAATAACACAGTTCCAATTGGCGGAGTTGTCACACCAATAGCAAGGGCTACTGCCATAATCATTCCAAAATGAACAGGATCGATACCCATTTGCGTTGCTACAGGGAAGAATATCGGTGTAAAAATTAATAGAGCTGGTGCAATATCCATAAATGTTCCAACTACTAGTAAAATGACTAACATGATTAATAATAGAATTACTGTATTATTTGTAATACTTAATAGACTGCTCGTAATAGCCTGTGGTATACCTGCGTATGCAAGCACCCATGACATCGCGGTAGATGCTCCTATTAATAACATGATAATACCAGAATAAATCGTCGTTTCTCTAAGTATTTTAGGGATATCGGTTAGTTTTAACTGACGGTAAATGACGCTAAGAATAGCGGCATATAGCACAGCCACTGCTGCTCCTTCCGTCGCTGTGAAAATCCCTCCGGCAATTCCACCTATGACAATAATAATTAATAATAAGCTAGGGATTGCTTGTATAATTACTTTGAATGATTCGCCACCACTGATTGGCTTTGAAACAGGGTATTTGGCTTTTTTAGCTAATATATAAGCGACAATCATCATTAGCGCAATCATCAATAGACCTGGCAAATATCCTGCGATAAATAAAGCGCCAATCGATGTTCCGCCGGTTAATAGAGAATAAATAATTGGCATCCCGCTTGGAGGGATAATTAATCCTGTCGGTGCAGAAGCAATATTTACAGCTGCTGCATACGAAGGGTCATATCCTGCTTTTTTCTCTTGAGGGTGCATAATCCGTCCCATCGTTGCTGCTGCGGCAATTGCTGAACCAGATATCGCACCAAATAATGTATTTCCGATAATATTCGTATGTGCGAGTGAACCGGACATTCTTCCACCAATTAACTTCGCTAAATTAATCAGCCGATCGGCAATCCCGCCATTGTTCATAATACTTCCAGCCAACATAAAGAAAACAAGCGCTAATAACACCGTACTATCTAGACCGGTAATAATTTGTTGGGACACCGCTAATAAGGATGGTGTCATTGGCAATAGAATTAAAATAGAAACAAAAGAAGAAATAGTGATACTTACGGCGATCGGTACGCCAATAAATAAGAGTAAGAAAAACGATCCAAATAATATAATGGCTGTCCAGACGGTTACATCCATGTATTCTCACCCTTTTCAAATGAATTGGAGCGATCGATGCCCTGGCGTTCCGAAATATGGATGATTTGATAGAAAATGATGATGACCCCACAAATTGGAAGAACACCATATACTAATCCCATTGGCATATTCAAAATCGGTGACAGTTCCGCCATCGTTGGTTGTGCAATATTAAAACCACCAATCACCATCACAAATAGTGCAAATACAATGACGAGCATATCAATGAACCAACGTAAGATTTTATGAGCTTGACCAGTTATCTTATCTCTTAAAAAGGTAAGAGATAAATGTTCATCTTGACCAAATGCATAAGCAGCACCAATTACTGCTACCCAGATTAACGAAAATCGTAACACTTCCTGAGTGACAATACTAGGGTCTTGCAATACGAATCTTGTGAACACTTGCCATATTGCTGCGACTACTAAAAATAAGATTAAGATGCTGGTAATGGTTAACAGTCCTAAATCAATCCAGCGTTTTACTTTCTTCACTTGAACTCCTCCAAACTTTCATTACTTCCGTTACTCTATTGCTTCTATTTCTTTAAGCAATGCGTCAATCGCATGATTTGCTTCTCGTTGTTCTTTTAACAGTGGTTCTACTAATGCTCGGAATGGTGCTTGATCAGGATTGGAAAATTCTACACCCATTTCTTCTTCTGCTTGGGCCATACTGTCTTCAATCATCTGATCCCATCTTTCATTATGTGCTTCTGTACTCTCCTGACCAGCTTCGACTAAAGCCTGTTGTTCGGTCGCATCTAATTTATTCCATGCTGCGTCACTCATAATCAGGAAATCTGGTATTCTAGTATGTTCATCAAACGAAAATTGTTTCGCAACTTCACCATGATTAGCATCCGTTAATGCAATCGGGCTACTTTCCGCGCCATCGATAATCCCTTGTTGCAAGCTCGTATATATTTCTGTTGCGCCCATTGGTGTTGGCGAAGCACCAAGCAACTCGACCATATCGATGGCAGTTACATTGTTCATTACTCTAATTTTAAGTCCTCTCAAGTCTTCAGGCGTTTCAATCTTCGTGTCTGCAGTATAGAAACTTCGTGCACCAGCATCATAAAATGTGATTCCACGTAATTGTACTTCTTCTAGATCTTCATACATTTGGCTCACTGTATCCGTTTCCATAAATTGACGAAAATGTGCATCATCTCGAAAGACATAAGGGAGGCTAAAAACAGAAAATGTCTCATCAAATTGAGATATCACTCCACCATTTACTTTGGTCATATCGATGACGCCATTTTGTACAAGTTCCATCACTTTTGTCTCTTCTCCTAGAACTCCATCTGTATAGATTTTGATGTTTACCGATCCATTTGTTTTCTTCTCTACTTTTTCTGCTAACTCTTCTAAACTTTGATATACAGGGCTTGCTTCATTATGAATATGAGCTAGTGTCAACGTTGTTGTTTGTTCTTGACCAGATGCTACATTTTCTGTAGCGGAACAAGCATTTAGAAAGAAGAATGCTAACAGCAACGTACTAATCAGTAAACCTCTTTTTATTGAGTAAAGTTTCATGTACAAACTCCTTCCATCATTGTAAATCACAGTGCGTAAACGTCCGTAAGAAGAACGTAAAGAAGAGGGCTAACAGACATTAACACCCGGATAAATTTCGATATCTATCCAAGAGATATTCATTCCAAATATTTTATGGATAGATTGGGTAGTATTTTCAGATAATTATATTTTAAGCGCTTTCAAAAACGGTGTCTTATTAATATAAGAATTACTATCTCAATTTCAGAAATAAAGAAAAACGGACAAAAGCGGGAATTGGATGTAAAAATGTCCAAACTACTTGTTATGTATAGTCCGGACATTTTAATCGTGTTTTTGCTATTCGTATGGATAGCTATTTTCGGGAATTTGAATCGTTGTTGGTTGCTGCGACCAAAGAATGTTCATTTCACTTGGGAGCTTATACGCATCGTAACAAGATAAAAAGTTTTCTTCTAATTGGTGCACGTATGTTTGTTGTGTATGAGCATCTTGTTTTATGATTGACGCAGGAAAATGTGGGACTTTCGAAATTGATCGATGTATGTATTCAATACTAATTAAATGTGAATATGCAGCTTCTATACTACAAGGGATGGAGGTTTCTTCGTTTAACACAGCTTGAATACACACATCTAGCTTCTGAGAATGTGCAGCCTCAGGATCTCCGTAACTTTTCGTTGCTCCATCTTTAAACACAGCTTGCATATTGCCTCCTGCTTCATAGGTAATCGTGGCGTGTTCACATTCTAAAGTAACATTGGGACCAATTGTAGAATCGACCGCATGAGAAACGAGGTATACCAATTCTACAGACTGTTCTGTGTTCGCTCGTAACGCACATGTATCAAAAGTTTCGATAGGATTCGCTTTGTATAACTCTACTTTTAAACTTTCAATTTTCGCACTTTGTTTGGTTGTATCTCCTAATACATAAAGGAGATGGTGGAGGAAGTGGGATGCTGCGTTATTAGCGATGCTATCGTATATAGCTTCCCCGTTTGGGCCGAGGCGTTTGCCTGCCCAATTGGAGCGCTGGAAGTACTGTTTATTTCGAGGCCATAGCACGAGACTTTTCCCACGTAATGGCTTTCCGAACCGTCCTTCTTGTATGTCCTTTTTTAATTGCTGTACAGGCGTGCTGAACGACCAATTAAACCCAACAGCTAAAAAGCGTCCGGTTTTATCTCTTGTTTCGCGCATTTGATTGGCTTCTTCTAATGATCCAGCAATTGGTTTCTCACAAAGAACATTACTGCCATTTTCCATTGCAGTAATCGATTGTCGTGCATGTAAATGAATGGGACTAGAAATAATCGCTAAGTCCGCAGAAGCTTGTTTGTAAAATTCATCAAGGGATAAATAACAAGGAATTCCTAGTGCTTCTAGTTTAGAAAAATAGGTACTGCGTTCAGGCTGTATATCTACGACACCCTTAACCCAAGCCAGGTATCCTCTTTCTTCTAAAGCTTGTAAGTAAATTTCGCCATATCCGGCGATGCCGACTAAGACAATATCACATGTTTGTTTCAACGAATGCCACCTTCTTTCTTCTGTGTATCTGCACGGTGTTGTGCTAACAGGCAAAGCTCGGCTGCCTTAAATGCATGTTCTTGCGGCATTGCGGTGGAAGTGTTCTCTAGAATATCATGTGCCAACCGATAAAAGTAAGGGTAACCAACTTTTCCTCTGACGTCGTATAGCCTTTCTCCACCATGATTGACCAAATATAAACGCTCACCATCTGAGTTACTCGTAATGTCGACGTATTTTCGTAATTCAATGTAACCGTCTGTGCCTAAGATAGTGGTACGTCCATCTCCCCAATTACTTAATCCGTCTGGCGTGAACCAGTCGACACGGAAATAATGCATGGCACCATTATCTCCAATTAAATGAACATCACCATAATCTTCAAATTCTGGATGCTCTGGGTGGGCAAAGTTCCGAACTGTGCTGCTTTGGATGGTTGCGTCTTTTGCATGGGTGAACCAGAGAAATTGTTCTATTTGATGACTTCCGATATCACTTATGATTCCTCCATAATATGCTTTTTGAAAGAACCACTCTGGTCTGTTTGTTATGTTTAAACGATGGGGTCCTAATCCAAGGACTTGGATGACATCACCAATTGCACCTTGTTCCAGTAATTGTTCTGCAAAACCACTGCATTCGACTTGCAATCGTTCACTATAAAACACAGCCCATGTTAGACCAGTTTCGTTCACCTTTTCTCTCGCTGCATGTAGTTGCTCAAGAGTTTTAAATGGGGTTTTCGCTGAAAAGAAATGCTTTCCTGCATCAAGTACACGTAGACCAATGTGACCACGCTCAGAAGGGATGGCAGCACAGGCGACCATTTGAATCCCTTGATCTTGTAAGATTTCGTTTAGAGAAGAAGCTGTCTTCGCTTCGGGAAATTCTTCTTGAAAAGCTGCTATTTTATTTGGGTCTTTATCCCATACCCAGCTAATCACTGCACCTGCTTTCTTCATACCTTTACACATACTATAGATGTGGCCATGTTCCAATCCACAAGCAGCGATAAACAATGTATTTGGTTTAACGGGATTTTCCTGATGATGAATCGGTTCAAAGTCAGTATGATGCGTTGACTCCATCGTATGAAACCCTCCTTTAAAAATATTGGGTTAAAGTTTACCTTGAATCGGATTTGAAAAACTCGCTTCAGAAATATACTCCGCTTATCCAGAGGCGGCTGGTGAGCCTCCGGATGCTTATGCATCGGGGGTCTACCTATGCCTCACTCCCTCAGGACAAGGAAGACCTCGACAGCATTGCACCGCACGCAGAAAATCGATTTTTGATTTTCAAGGATTCTGCGTATATTTCTTACGCTTATTTTAGCTATCATCCGCGTGACATTGCGTCCTAGTTCTAGAAGAAAAAATCTGTCCTATACTTGCTACACCGAAAGCCGTTTTATCCAGTAAGTAACGCGCAGTAAAGCTTTTTTACACAGTAGTTAAGAAACGTTGTTTGATAAGCTCTAGACTTTCATCTCCGGGCATATCCCAAATAGCTTGGTTAATGATTTCTACTTCGATTGGTCCGTCGTAACCGTTGTCCTCTACTGCCCGGCGAATGCGTGGTAAATCAATGACCCCATCTCCCATCATCGAGCGACCTTTAAATAGATCTGGAAGCGGAACTTTCCAATCGGAAACATGATAGCCGAGAATCGTTCCTCTAGCTTTTTCAATTTCTTCATATAAGAAAGGATCCCACCAAACATGAAAGGCATCGATAACAACCCCGACTTGAGAAGAACCGAGCGAGCGTTGAAGCGTGTTTGCCTCTCCTAAAGTGGTAATGACGGAACGATCGGCAGCAAACATTGGATGAAGCGGCTCAATTCCTAATTTCACATTATGCTGCTCTGCAAATGGAATGATTTTCTCGATGCCTTCTTGCACCCATTTGCGGCCTTCTGCAATATCTTTATGTGGCGATGGACCACAGACAAGAACGAGTACATCAGTTCCTAGTTCGGCTGCTTCTTCAATTGCAACTTTATTATCTTCTATCCGTTCGGTCCGCTCTGCGGAAGTAAGTGCAGGAAACATACCGCCCCGACAAACACTGGAAACATTCAGCCCGGATGCAGCAATCATTTTTTTCGCTTTTTTCAATCCTACTTCTGCAATTTTATGACGCCAAACGGAAATCACAGGTATTTCATGATCGACGCAGCCATTGATGGCTTCTTCTAATGACCAATTTTCCGTAGTGATTTGATTCAAACTCAATCGCTGTAAATCTAGTTTAGTTACACTCATTTTTTAGCCTCCAATTGCTTAATCCCAGCTACTTCTAATATTGGTTGCATGCGTGCAATGGCTAGCTCAGGATCGGTTAGCACATTCGCTTGATCTGCAAGTTCAAATAGCTTTGTGAAGTGTAGAATAGATCGTGCGCTTTCTGCTCCAGCAATCATTCGAAAATGAGGTTGATGTCCGTTTAAATAAGCAAGAAAGACAATCCCAGTTTTGTATGCAAATGTCGGCTTCTGAAAGATATGGCGAGCGAGTGGCGTTGTTTTATCTAATCGTTCACGATACGTTTCTATATCTCCTTGGTCTAAAGCTTGAAAAGCAGAGGAAGCTGCCGGAGCAATCGCATCAAAAATTCCGAGTAAAGCATCGCTATATCCTTGGCTGTCTCCCTCGATGAGCTTCGTATAATTAAAGTCATCGCCAGTATACATCCGCACATTTTCTGGTAGCCTTCTGCGCATCGTAATTTCTTTTTGCTCATCTAATAAGGAAAGTTTGATGCCTTCAATCTTATCTGCATGTGTATGGATAATACGAAGGCAGACGTCCATCGCGTCGTCCAAGTTTTCATGTCCCCAATAGCCCGCTAACTGCGGATCGAACATATCCCCTAACCAATGCAAAATAACTGGTTGAGACACCTGACTTAGAATACGGTTATATACATATTCGTAATCCGATGCAGAAGTAGCACAAGCTGCGAGAGCACGACTAGCCATCAAAATCACTTTACTGCCTGCTCCTTCTACAAACGCTACCTGCTCTTCATAAGCATGAATGACATCTTCTAGACGTACTTCTGGACTCGGAGCCAGATGGTCTGTTCCAGCGCCGCTTGCAATATTTCCGCCGACACTTTTTGCTTCTTTTACCGAGCGGGTAATGAGTTCTTTCGCATGTTCAAAGTGAAGTCCCATTCCGCGTTGTGCCGTGTCCATCGCCTCTGCAACAGACATGCCGAGGGACCAGAGGTAATGACGATACTGCATAGTAAGTTCCCAATCAATCGCAGGTTCTTGTAATGGATTGTTGCTGCCAAACGGATCAGCTACGACATGCGCAGCTGAATAGGCAACCCGTGAATGAAAGGCACTTTTTTCGAGTTTTGGTAAAGGTTCTCGATTAACTAATTCATATAAATACGTTGATCCATCCGAATGAGGTAAATAGATATTCATTATGACTGCCTCCTCTAGACTTCCAGGCTTGGTACTTCTAGCCAACGACGCTCTTGTGAAGATTGTAAGCCCAAGTCTGCAAGTTGTGTACCTTTTGCACCTTCTAATAAATCCCATGGGAAAGCGTCATCCTGATATACATGTTTTAAGAACATTTCCCACTGGATTTTAAATGCATTCTCAAACACTTGATTATCTGGTACTTCCTCCCATTGATCTTGAAAATCAATCGTGTTTTTAAGGTCTGGATTCCAAACTGGTTTTGGAGTGTTTACTCGATGCTGTGTTTTACAGTCTCGTAAACCAGCTACCGCGCTTGCTTCGGTTCCATCAATTTGTATGGTTAATAGATCATCACGATCTACACGAACTGCCCAAGAAGAATTTACACTAGCAATTACACCATTTTCCAATTCGAAGGTTGCATAAGCAGCATCGTCGGCTGTAGCTTCGTACGTATTTCCTTCTTCATCGACACGTTTGTTAATGTGTGTAGTAGCAACAGTAGAGAGTGCTTGCACCGAACCGAATAAGTGGTCTAACACATAGCGCCAGTGCGGAAACATATCCACGATAATTCCGCCGCCTTCTTCTTTTTTATAATTCCAGGATGGACGCTGACATTCCTGCCAATCGCCTTCAAAAACCCAATATCCAAATTCCATACGCACAGACAAAATATCACCAAAGAATCCAGCATCAATTAATCGTTTTAGCTTCATCACGCCTGGAAGAAATAATTTATCTTGAACAACGCCATTTTTGACGCCGGCATCTTTTGCAAGTTTCGCTAGTCTTAATGATCCTTCTAATGATGTTGAGGTTGGTTTTTCGCAATAAATGTGTTTATTTGCTTCAATAGCTTGTTTAATCGCTTCCTCACGACGGGAAGTAGTTTGTGAATCAAAGTAAATGATGTTATTTTCATCTGCCAATGCTTCTTCTAAATTAGTAGTCCATCGTTCAATGGAATGTTCACTGGCAAGCGCTTTCAATTTATTCTCATTTCGACCGACAAGAATCGGATCAGGCATGAGATAATCTCCATTAGCTAGCTGTACGCCACCTTGTTCTCTTATTGCCATAATGGAACGTATTAAATGTTGTCTCGTTCCCATACGTCCAGTAACACCATTCATAATGATTCCAATCTTATTTGTAGTCATATAATTCCCTCCTAAACTGATTACGTTAAGTGTAAACATAACCATATAAGGTGTCTTATTAGAAGGGGAAACAAATTCTCATTTTCGGAAATCAATTAAAAACAGGTGAAATAACGTATTGTGTCATCGCCTGGAAATCTTAAGGATAAAAATATCCATGTCTAACGTTCTCTTTGCGTAATTCGATACATATTTGGTGGAACTCCAACGTTGTTCTTAAATAATCGGTAAAAGGTGGATAGCGATTCAAACCCAACTTCAAAACAGATTGAAACAATATCTTTATCGGTTTCGACTAACATCTGTTTCACTAAACCTAGTCGAACCTCCGTCAAGTACTGCATTGGAGTACTATTATAGTATTCTTTGAAAATACTTTGGATGTAACGTTTGCTGATGCCCATTCGGTCTGCAATATCTTCTGCATTTTTAATATCAAAATAACGTGTATCAATATAATGTTTTAGCTGTTCAACACGCAATGTATTGATATCCGTCTGGGAAGGTTCTTGAGAAGAGCGTGCAATGATAAAAAATAACTCTGCCATATATATCTTTAGACCAGTCTCCCATAACTTGTCACCATAAGATTGTTCATACAGCATTTTTCGAAGTAGCTGACGAATCTCACTACTATCAAATGTACTAAGCTTTTGTACGCGCGCTGATCGAAATACTTCGGGAATCAGTTCCACTTGTACATTCGAGTCAAATATATCTGTTTCAAATTCAAGCACCAAGACAGTCATTTTTGATGACGCAGCAATTGAGTGTTCCGTTGCAGGAGGGATGATAATAAAATTATCTTGTTCCATCGCATACTCTTGATGGTGCAGAGTACAGATACCAGTGCCTTTTAGTGTATATAATAGTTGATAAGTATCATGATAATGCGACTTTACTTTTTCTTTTTCATTGTGTTTACTTTCATATAAAGAGATCAATGCTTGATGCTTATCTGCTTTCAAGAAACATACCTCCTCGAATAACATATCTTTATTTGTGTTTGATTTTAGTATATCATTTATTCTGTTTATTTTTAATTTTGGTTGTTTTTGTTTGTTATTGCTTCGTGGATAAGTTTCCATTCATATATTAAAATAAAGGTAAGAAGAGTTTCGTCAGATTTAGTTTAAGGGAGGAATTAAGGTATGAAAGAACAGTATATGATCACGCATGAGCCGCCAAACCCAGTAGATTATAATAACTTGCGATTGGAAGGTGGAATGAGCGGGAAATCGCGCGAAGCATCTGAAGAGGGACTAAAGAATTCATTGTTTGTTGTTTGTGTATATGATGAAGAAACATTTATCGGGATGGGACGAGTCATTGGCGATGGAGGAACTTTCTTTCAGGTGGTAGATATTGTTGTTAAACCGGGCTATCAAGGACAAGGATTAGGTAAATTAATTATGGAACATATTATGAACTTTTTAGAAAAACATACATATCCCGATTCATATGTTAGCTTAATTGCCGATGGATCCGCGGATAAACTTTATAAACAATTTGGATTTAGTTATACTTATCCAAAATCACAAGGGATGTATCGGAAATACTAACGTCTGTAATTAGGTTGACCAGTAAAGGTTGAAAAAAGATTGGAGCGGTTAATATGGATAAATTCAATATTGGTGATATGGTGACTGTCGATGATAATCATATGCCTCTAGTTGGCACGGTGGTATATATCGATGAAAAGCGCGAAAGATATTTAGTACGTTTCGGCGGTTCCCAGCAAATGTATTATAAAGAAGAACAAATGACGCATTGGGAGAAGTAAAGGTTTCTTTCTTACGATCAAGTCTTTCTACCCGAATTAGTTAAATATGTATAAAGGAGGTAATTACATGTCCAAAGGTGTAAAAATAATGATGTTTGCAGCCTTAGTCCTTCCAGCATTTATAACTATATTCCGTATTATTCTTGATTATTTTTTAGGAAGGGAAATGGAATGGACGTCCTATTCCGCTGTATTCCTCGGATCAGCTGTTGGAGGATTATTTTTTGCTGGACCGCTGATGTATACGATTTTCAAAACCAAGGAGAATTGAATATGTTGAAGAAAAAGGTTTTTCTTCTATACTAGAATAGAGTCAAAAAACAAACATAGAACATATCATATGTAAAAAAGTAGGTGTATATAATGATCGCAAAGACGGAAGCGGATTTTAATGGATTAAAAGAAATAGGTAAAATTTGTGGTGCGATTCGAGATGAATTAGTTCGTTCTACCAAACCGGGAATTACTACAAAAGAACTTGATGAAA
>NZ_CM001792.1:3238591-3337141 GCF_000340475.1 Oceanobacillus kimchii X50 | reverse complement strand
AATAAAGAAGAAACCGTCTCATACATGCCTCGTATGAGACGGTTTTTTCTTTATTTAAATAGTTTATCCTGTATGTAACGTACAATAATTCCCACTTCAGTGGGGAAGAATGCCCCCGTTCATAAAAATGAAGTTTGGTTTTATGAGTTCATGGAACTAGAAATTTACAAATACTTAACACTTACCATAAACTTTCTTAATAATAACTTCCTATACTTACAAGTAAGGGCAGGAAATAAGCCCATAAATATACAAACACAAATTAGGGGGAGGACCTAAAAAATGAATTTCAAGAAGTTTGCTTTTGTATTATTTATACCAATGTTGTTTGTACTATTAGCAGCATGTGGATCTGATGACGCAAATGGTGAATCTGATAATGAATCAGAATCCACTGGTAATTCCGAAGAATTAGAAGGTAGCGTTGCAATTGATGGATCAGGCACGGTTTATCCACTAATGGCTCGTCTCGCAGAAGAGTATATGATTAATGAACAACCAGGAGTATCAGTAGAAGTTAGTCGTGCTGGAACAAGTGCTGGCTTTGAGAAATTCTTAGCCGAAAATGGGACAGACTTTAATGATGCTTCTCGTGTAATAAAAGAAGAGGAACAAGCAAAAGCCGATGAACTTGGTATTGATGTGAAAGAATTAAAGGTTGCACTTGATGGCTTAACTATTGTTACCCATCCAAATAATGATTGGGCAACGGAATTAACTCCAGAACAAGTTACAGGTATCTTTACTGGAGAATATACAAATTGGTCAGATATTGATTCTTCTTGGCCGGATGAACCAATACAAACATATGGACCAAATGAAAATCACGGAACGTATGAGTTCTTCTATGAAAATATATTAGAAGAACAGGATCTAGTGGATACAATTGATCTTCAACAAGACTATTCCACACTAGTAACGTTGATTTCGCAAGATGAAAATGCAATAGGATTCTTCGGATTTGGTTACTACGATAGCAATAAAGAGACCATTCAAGCAGTAAACATTGATTTCGGAGACGGACCTGTTGAACCATCACTAGACACAATTGCTGAAGATGGTGATTATGCAGACTTTACTAGACCAGTATTTACGTATCTTAATGTAGGTAACGCAGAAGAAAAACCTCAAGTCCTCGATTACGCGATTTATATTATGAATAACGTGAATACATTTGCAGGTGAAACAGGTTTTGCGCCAATTCCTGAAGAAGAGGCTCAAGGTCTTGTAGAAGAACTAGAAGCATTAAAATAAATTAGTCGAATATTCTTGTCGAGGTGAGGACCGATAATATTGTTGGTTCTCATCTTGTTGTAAGTGTAAGCGCGAAGAAGGAGTGCTTTAAGAATGGCAGCAAGCAGCGAAAATAAAAATACTGCTTCTGTTAGAGAAATGATTGAGGCGAATAAGCAAAAGAAGAGTGTTTCTCAAATCACAGAGAAACTAGTACCAGTATTTCTGGTATTAATTGCCTCCATATCGATTCTAACAACGGCAGGTATTATATATACGTTATTAGCTGAATCAATAGAGTTTTTTCAACGAATACCGATTATTGAATTCTTCACAGGTACAGTATTAAAACCACTAAGTCAAAATCCGGAATTTGGTGTCCTCCCATTATTAACCGGTACTATAATATCTTCGATCATTGCAATGTTAGTTGCAGGACCAGTAGGTTTGATGTCAGCTGTTTACCTGAGTGAATTTGCTTCAGATAAAGTACGTCGTGCAGTAAAACCTTTATTAGAAATACTAGCAGGAATTCCTACGATTGTTTATGGTTTCTTTGCATTCACTTTCGTAACACCATTGATTCGGATGGTGTTTCCTTCCGTAGAAGCTACTAATATCCTAAGTCCTGGTATCGTCATGGGGGTAATGATTATCCCTATGATTGCTTCTTTATCAGAAGATGCAATGTCTTCTGTACCGAACTCAATGCGTGAAGGAGCATTAGCGTTAGGTGCAACGAGATTAGAAACAACATTTAAAGTCGTAATTCCAGCTGCTTTATCTGGAATTATCTCTTCATTTGTACTAGGTATATCCCGTGCAATTGGAGAAACAATGATTGTGACAATTGCAAGCGGTAGTTCGAAAAACTTCACTTTTGATATCACGCAATCCATGCAAACAATGACTGCGTATATCGTTGAAGTCTCTGGAGGAGAGGCTCCAGCAGGATCGACAATCTATTACAGTTTATATGCAGTAGCACTAACACTATTTGTTTTCACTTTAATCATGAACTTACTAGCAAGATATATTTCCCGTAAGTTTAGGGAGGAATACTAGATGAGCACAAAGTATGTGGATATAGAACAAGTACAGAAACGGATGTCATCTCGTATCCGAAAAAATAATTTCTCAAAGTATCTATTTTTAGCAGCAACAATGTTCGGATTAGTAGTATTGGCAGTTTTAATTGTTCGAGTACTGACACAAGGGGTCACTTATATTAATTGGGATTTCATAACGGGTCACTTATCTACAGCACCTGAGAGAGCAGGAATTATGGGAGCAATTTTAGGAACAGCTTGGTTAATGCTGATTGTAATCCCTGTTACGATGCTAATTGGTGTTGGGACTGCAATATACTTGGAGTTGTATGCCAAAAAAGGCAAATTCCAATCGTTTATTGCAACAAATATTTCTAACCTTGCAGGTGTTCCGTCGATTGTATATGGTTTACTCGGTTTAACCTTATTCGTCCGTGCTTTAGAATTCGGGAATGTCATCTTAGCTGGAGGATTAACTTTATCTCTTCTAGTATTACCAATTGTTATTGTGGCATCACAAGAAGCAATTCGCGCGGTTCCTGGTCACCTTAGTGAAGCATCATATGGTATGGGAGCAACAAAATGGCAAACCGTGAAAAAAATAGTGTTACCAGCTGCCTTACCGGGGATATTAACCGGGTCGATTCTAGCCTTATCTAGAGCGATTGGGGAAACTGCACCACTTACGGTGTTAGGAATCCCGGCATTGCTCATTCCGTTTCCTGGAGGACTATTTGATACGTTTACTGCCTTACCAATGCAAATTTATTACTGGACGTTAGATTCTTCATTGGTCGCAGAGTATGCATATCTAGCAGCAGCAACAATTATTGTATTGCTAGTTTTACTGTTCCTATTAAACTCGATTGCTATTATTATCCGAAATAAATTTCAGCAGCGATATTAAAGGTTAGTGAAAGGAAGGGAAAAATATGAGTTTATTAACAGCGGACAAGAAAGTACAAGTAGACATTAATAATAATGAAAAAAAAGCACCTGTTAGTAATAAAAAAATAGTATATGATACAAAAGATCTCAACTTATGGTACGGGGAAACACATGCGTTAAAAGATATTAACTTAGCTATAAATGAAAAAGAAGTAACTGCAATTATTGGACCGTCTGGCTGTGGAAAATCAACGTATATAAAGACGTTGAACCGAATGGTGGAATTAGTGCCAACGGTAAAAACAACTGGAGCTATCACTTATAAAGGGAAGAATATTTTAGATCGCTCGTTTAAAGTAGAGGACCTGCGTACACATGTAGGTATGGTTTTCCAAAAGCCAAATCCTTTTCCGAAGTCTATATATGAAAATGTAGCATATGGTCCAAAAATCCACGGTATTAAGAATAAAAAAATACTTGATGAGATTGTAGAAAAGAGTTTACGTGGTGCATCTATTTGGGACGAAGTAAAAGATCGTCTGAACGAGAATGCTTATGGACTTTCAGGTGGACAACAGCAACGTTTATGTATCGCACGTTGCTTAGCAATTGAACCAAATGTAATCCTAATGGATGAACCAACATCTGCCTTAGACCCTAAATCCACGCTTCGTATTGAAGAACTTGTGCAGGAATTGAAAAAAGATTATTCCATTATAATTGTAACCCATAATATGCAACAAGCTGCACGAATCTCTGATAAAACAGCATTCTTCTTAAACGGAGAAGTTATAGAATTTGATGATACAAATCGTATCTTTACTAAACCTTCAGATCAAAGAACCGAAGATTATATCTCCGGTCGATTTGGTTAAAATATATAATCTCCCTATTTGGTTGTTGAGAAAATATCTCAGCAACTTTTTTGTTTGGTTAATTTCATGATTGCCAAGTTTCATACAAAATATCGCATTCATGAAAGTAATTCATCTTGGAAGAAGTAAATAAAAAAGCAGACCTTAAAATAGGTATGCCTCTATCTACATGATATAAAAAATTAAAATATAAGTCTATAATTATTTTTTAATTATGGGAAAATAATAGATGCGCACAATTAAATGGAGTAACGTTACTCCTCTTTATCACTAATTTAAGGAGGAGAAGGAATGAAGATGTCAACAGAGGAAGCAATAATGAGGTGGAATAAAGCGGCGGATAGCTTTATTTCTAATTATGACGAGAATGGTGGAGTGAACAGAAAAGTACTGCTTAACCCAGCAATATTTGAATTATTAGGTGAAGTAAGTGGAAAAGTATTGTTAGATGCTGGTTGTGGGGAAGGTTACTTAAGTAGAATATTAGCTCAACAGGGAGCTTCTATAACTGCAGTCGATTATTCTGAACGAATGTTGGAACTAGCAAAGGAAAGGACAACAGATAATTCCATTAAATATGAATTTGGAAATATAGAAAATATGCATTTCCTTCCATCACAATCTTTTGATAAGATTGTATCTAACATGGTTATTCAAGATTTAGAGAAGTATGAATTGGCGATAAAAGAAATGTATCGCTTACTGAAAAGGGATGGTACTTTTGTGTTTTCCATATTACATCCCTGCTTTATTACGCCAAATAGTGGGTGGATAAAGGATACGAAAGGACAGAAATTATATTGGAAAGTAGATCGTTATTTCTATGAAGGAGTGTATGATCAAAACTTTCCAGCTAATTCTGATGAGAAAGTCGTTTATTATCATCGGACACTCATGAGTTATATGAAAACATTTCGGAATGCAGGGTTTACTTTAAATGATATTATTGAACCGAAAGCTTCTTCTGAAGATTTGTTGTTATACCCGAAGTTTAAAGAGGATTTAAATTGTCCAAATTTCATTGTATTTCAATTAAGTAAAAAAGGTTAAGCTAGTTCAAAGTATAAAAATTTTTAACTAAAAACAATTAAGGTGAGACCTCATACATTAGTTTGGAGAGGCTCACCATTTGTTTTAAGTCATGATTGCAAGAGTTGAGAAAGGAACAGTGATGAAGGTGGTTTACGTTGGGAAAGTAATTATACATACGTTATTACTTATTATTTTATATCAAATTGGAACATGGATACATGAGTTTTTTGATTTAACCCTACCAGGAAGTGTTATTGGAATGATTTTATTATTTGTTTTATTAAGTACCGGGTTGGTCAAACCATCATGGGTAGACCAAGGAGCATTACTCTTAGTAAAACACTTGCCGTTATTCTTCATTCCTGCAACAGTAGGTATTGTTTCTTTTTTAGATCTTTTTACGGGAAGTGGTTTACTGTTAATTGTTATTATCATTATAAGTACTGCACTAGTAATCGTGATATCTGGACATGTTAGTCAATGGCTGGTTAGGAAGAAGGAATTAAAACATGATTAATTTAGTATTGACGATCATATTTATCATTGGCACAATGTCTATTTATATTTTGTCACGCAAATTAAATAAGAAATGGAATCATCCACTGACATTACCCGTATTAGTAAGTTCGGTTGTCATCATTGTTATCTTATTAATAAGTAAAATCCCCTATGAGACATATATGGTTGGTGGAGAATGGATACACTATCTGTTAGGACCAGCGGTAGTTGCACTAGCTTATCCGCTTTATATACGACGACGATTGTTGTTAAAATGGCTATTTCCGATATTCATGGGTACAATTGTAGGGGCGTTTATTGGGATTCTCTCTGGTATTATTTTAGCGAAGTTGTTACAAGTAGACGAAACAATCATTTACTCTCTTGTTCCAAAATCGGTCACAACACCAATTGCTATAGAAGTAACAAATATTATTGGTGGAGAAGTCTCTTTAACGGCTGTTTTTGTTATTATGGCTGGAATAAGTGGAGTATTTATGAGAGGCTTCCTTTTTAAAACCATGCGAATAGAACATGTTGTAGGAAGAGGAGTGGGTATCGGCAGTGCATCCCATGCAATAGGTTCTGCGCATTCATTAGAAATAGATGAGTTGGAAGGCACATTAGGTACAGTGGCCATGGTGGTTAGCGCGGTAATTGTATCGATGCTTGCTCCGTTATTGGTGTCTTTGATTTTTTAAATGATTAAGTTTGAAAGAAATTAGTAATGGGAACAACATACATTAGAAGATGAATTAGTTAACTAGAAGGAGTTGTTATAAATGAATGTACTAGTAATTGGAGCAAATGGACAAATTGGAACGCATCTTGTAAATCAATTACAAGCCAATAAAGATCATGATGTTACTGCGATGGTACGTAAAGAAGAACAACTAGAAGAGTTTAAGCAACGTGGAATTAATGCAGTCCTAGCAAATTTAGAGGATAGTGTAGAAGATCTTGCCAAAGCAATGAAAGGAGCCGATGCAGTTGTATTTACGGCTGGTTCAGGTGGTAACACAGGCGCGGATAAAACACTACTCATCGATTTAGATGGTGCTGTCAAATCCATCGAAGCTGCTGAAAAAACTGGTGTAAAACGTTTTGTTATGATTAGTGCTTTCCAAGCTCATAATCGTGATAGTTGGGCAGACAATCCAATTAAGCATTATATGGTAGCGAAGCATTTTGCCGATGAAAAATTAACAGAAAGCAGCCTTGATTATACAATCATTCGACCAGGTGGATTGTTAAATGATCCTGCTATTGGCAAGATTCAAGCTAGTGAAAATCTAGAAAGAGGCTCTATCCCTCGTGAAGATGTAGCATCGACCGTTGTAGAAGTGCTAGATGCCCAAAACACGTACCATAAAGGTTTTGATTTAATATCTGGCGAAACTTCCATTAAAGATGCAGTAGAAAAAATATAATATTGAATATTATGATAAAACAATGAGGTTGGGACATAACACAGAGTTTTAGTCAAAAGACGGATGATAACTAGAAATAAGTGTAGGAAATATATTGAGACTCTTATGAGAGGAAAGCTCACCAGCCGCCTTAGGATAAGCGGAGTATATTTCTAAAAACGATTTTTCAAAGGCCATCTATTCTTATTTATCTTTTGAACGTAAATACTTTGTCCCAGCCTCTTTTTATTCTGAACATTATATTCCAACCCTTATTAATTAATAAGGGTTGTCTCTAGTTTGTTCTAATTACTCGGTAGTTTACAAATTGAATGATTGATATGCCTTTTTTAAATCAAATAATCAGAAAAAATAAACATTTTGCGAACCTCTTGAATTATTATGCATATTAATGCATAATAATTCATTAACAGGATATATCGGAGAGGGGAATGCAAAATGGCGAAAGAAAAGATTGTATTAGCATATTCTGGAGGATTAGACACCTCTGTTGCAGTTAAATGGTTACAGGATAAATACAATTATGATGTGATTGCAGTTGCTTTAGATGTAGGAGAAGGTAAGGATTTAGATTTTGTGAAGAAGAAGGCATTGGACGTAGGAGCTATCAAATCTTATGTAATTGATGCGAAAAATTTATTTGCGGAAGAGTATGTTTTACCTGCATTACAAGCAAATCTATTATATGAAGGAAAGTACCCTTTAATTTCAGCTTTGTCTAGGCCTCTTATTTCTAAGATTTTAGTAGATATTGCAGAGGAAGAAGGAGCTGTTGCCGTTGCACATGGTTGCACTGGAAAAGGAAATGACCAAGTGCGATTTGATGTATCGTTTACTGCACTAAACCCTGACCTTAAAATTGTTGCACCAGTACGTGAATGGGCAATGTCAAGAGAAGAAGAGATTGAGTATGCGAAGTCACATGGCATTCCAATTCCAATTAACCTAGATAGCCCTTATAGTATTGATCAGAATCTATGGGGAAGAAGTAATGAATGTGGCATTTTGGAGGATCCATGGGCAGAAGCACCTAAAGATGCTTTTGATTTAACTACAGATCCAGTAGATGCACCTGAAGATCCAGAAGTTATCCAAATCACATTCGAAAAAGGGAAGCCAGTCTCTATCGATGGTAAAGAAATGCCATTAGATGAATTAATTCTAGAATTAAATATGATTGCTGGTAAACATGGCGTTGGCAGAATAGACCACGTGGAGAACCGTTTAGTAGGAATCAAATCAAGAGAGATATATGAAGCGCCAGCAGCAACTACGTTAATTGCTGCACATCAGGAATTAGAAGCATTAACATTACCGAGAGAAGTAGCGGAATTCAAACCGACAATTGAACAGAAATTAGCACAAACTGTTTATTATGGATTATGGTATTCACCTTTAACAGAAGCATTACAATCTTTTATTCAGAAGACACAAGAGCATGTATCTGGAACAGTAAAAGTGAAGTTATATAAAGGTCATGCACAAGTAATTGGAAGAGAGTCTAAAAACTCCCTTTATGATTTTGACTTAGCGACTTACAACAAAGCAGATGCATTTGATCATGATGCTGCATTAGGATTTATCAAACTATGGGGACTACCTACACAGGTTCACTCCTCAGTAAATGGACCTCAAGATCAAAAGTCGATTGAAAAAGTAGATTTGGAAGTAAAGGAAGCTGTGAAACCATGAAACTATGGGGTGGAAGATTTACAAAACCTACCAACGAATTGGTAGATGAATATGCGTCGTCTATTCAATTTGACAAAAAACTAGCTGTATACGATGTACAGGGCAGTCTCGCTCATGTTGCAATGTTAAAAAAATGTGAGATTATACCTTCTGAAGATGCAAACACGATTGCTGAAGGTCTGAAAAAAGTTTTATCTAAAATTGAAGCAGGTGAAGCAGAACTTTCTAATGAACATGAAGACATTCATATGAATGTTGAAAAACTACTAATTGATGAAGTGGGTCCAGTCGGCGGGAGACTTCATACTGGCCGTAGCAGAAATGATCAAGTAGCTTTAGATATGCGTTTGTATTTAAGGGATGCGATTGCCGAACTGTCCGATCTATTGAAGACAGTTCAGCAATCATTAATTACTCAGGCGAAAGCAAACATTGATACAGTAATGCCAGGTTATACGCACTTGCAACGGGCGCAACCTGTTCTTTTTGCGCATCATATGATGGCTTATGTATTTATGTTTCAGCGTGACGTTGAACGTTTTCAAGATAGTCTAAAGCGAGTCAATAAATCACCTTTAGGAGCTGGAGCTCTTGCAGGAACTACTTTTCCAATTGATCGTCACTTCGTTGCTGATGAGCTAGGATTTGATGGGATTTGTGAGAATAGTCTAGATGCCGTCAGTGATCGTGATTTTGTTGTAGAGTTCTTATCCAATTCTGCACTTGTTTCTACTCACTTATCGAGACTTTGTGAGGAACTTGTTCAGTGGTCTAGTGCTGAATTTAACTTTGTTGAGTTAGATGATTCTTTTACCACAGGAAGCAGCATGATGCCGCAGAAGAAGAATCCAGATGTCGCTGAATTAGTCAGAGGAAAAACAGGGAGAGTATATGGACATTTAATGGGGATGTTAACCACATTGAAAGGTCTTCCGCTAGCGTACAACAAAGATATGCAAGAAGACAAGGAAGGTATGTTCGATGCACATGAAACATTAAAAGGTGCCTTGCAATTATTTGCGCCAATGATAGAATCGATGAAAGTAAATAAAGAAAGTATGTATAAAGCAGTGTCCAATGATTATTCTAATGCAACTGACCTTGCGGATTATCTTGTAAATAAGGGAATGACATTCCGAGAGTCACATGCAGTCGTAGGAGAAGTTGTTTTAAATTGTATAGAGCAAAATAAATATTTACTTGATCTCACATTAAAGGAGTTTAAGCAATACACAGAAGTTATTGATGAAGATATCTTTGATGTTTTAATGCCAGAAGCAGTTGTAAATGCTCGGTCGGTTGAAGGTGGCACTGCAAAAGATAGCGTTCTTCATCAAATTACGAAGGCAGAGAAATTATTGGAATCCGCTAAGTAGAATAGGGTATAGTAGAGGATAGTTACTCTGTTTGAAAAGGCGGTATGGCATATGAAATTAATTGCATCTGATTTAGATGGTACACTTCTGAAAGAAGATGGAACAATTAGTGAAGCAAATCAAAAAGCAATACAAACAGCTATAGACAAAGGAATTGAATTTATTGTTGCTACCGGAAGATCTTATGATGCTGCAAGTATTCCTCTTAAAAAAGCTGGGATAAACTGTCCAGTGATTAGTTTGAATGGTGCTGTCACGTATACTAAAGATAAACAAATTATCCGAAGTATCCCATTAGATAAAGATGTGGCGAAACAAATTACCGATGTTTGTGATCAAGAAGGCATGTATATTGAACTTTTCACAAATAGAGGGATATTTTCCGGAAGTAGAGAGTATTTTCTAGAAGTAATGGTTGATATTATGACTTCTGCAAATCCGGATATATCGGAGGCAGATGTTCGTCAACAAGCAGAACGTCGCTTTCAATTTGAACCGGTAGAATTTATAGATAATTATCATGAAGTGATGGATTCAACTGAAATTAAAGTTTATAAGATATTAGTATTTGCTACAGAACCTCAGCAGTTATCAAATGCAAGTGAAAAGTTAAGAAGTGAAGAAGGGGTTGTCATTACTTCTTCTGGCGAAATTAATTTAGAATTCAACCACCCTAAAGCACAAAAAGGGTTAGCGGTAGAGCAATATGTTCAACAAAAACAATGGACGATGGAAGATGTTATGTCAATTGGAGATAATTGGAATGATGCAAGTATGCTTCAGATGGCAGGTCGTGGTGTTGCAATGGGGAATGCAGCAGATGAAATAAAAATGTTATGTAGTTATACAACTTTAACTAATCGTGATGATGGTGTTGCAATTGCGATTGATGAAATGCTTAAGGAACAACAAAGGGCAATAGACGCATCTTTGTAATATTGATGAAAGAACTAAACTATAACCAGTGTATATGAAAATACAAATGGTTATAGTTTTTTATTACATTTTTGTATTAATTGCTGAAATCGTATGTTTGTATAGAACATCAACATGGCAGTATTCGTTCTGATTTTTAAAGTGCACTACTGTTAAGAGTGTGCTAGTATTTGTTCATAAATAACTAAAACGATAATATGTACAACATTCGACGGGAAAGGAGTACTCTATGACTGAAAAGGCTAAAAAGAAGCAAGAAATTCTCGATGCTTTCCAATTTAGACATGCTACAAAAGAATACGATAATAGCAAGAAGATTACAGACGAAGATTTTAATTTTATATTAGAAACGGGTAGATTATCACCGAGCTCATTCGGTTTTGAGCCTTGGAAATTTTTAATCGTGCAAAGTTCTGATTTTAGAGAGAAATTAATGAAACTAGCTTCAGGAGCAGAGCAAAAACTTAGTGGAGCAAGTCATTTTGTGATTATACTTGCTCGAGTAGATGTTCAATATGATTCAGAATATGTGGCTAATCATCTAAAAACTGTTCAACAAATGCCTGATGAAGTTACAAATATGATCTTAAAAGGGTTAAAACTATTTCAAGAAAACTTTTGGCAATTAACTAATGATCGTAGTTTATTTGATTGGTCCTCAAAGCAAACATATATCGCATTAGCGAATATGATGACAGCTGCTGCTCAAATTGGCATTGATTCTACACCAATAGAAGGATTTATATATAAGGATGTATATAACCTGCTTGAAAGTGAAGGCTTATTAGAAGAAGGACGATATAAGCCTTCCGTAATGGCGGCTTTTGGATATCGGAAGAAAGAACCGAACAGACTTAAAGCAAGAAAAAGTTTAAATGAAATTGTGGAATGGTTGTAGCTCAACCGAGTTGAATTGATAATCACTAAGTTTCATTTAACAAAACGAATATTTTAGTGATGGTCATATAATAAAACTCGACTTTGATTGTAATGGAAGACGGTTGTCCATGCTCAGGAGAGGAGGGGTGAAAATCCACTAGGAAAAGAGGCCCTCTTTTCCTAGTTAGTTAAAGCCTTGCCTGCAGAAGGTAGCCGGATTTCAGCCAAATATCTAATTATGAAATTGATTCATAATATAGTGGTTCTTTACATTACTTAAAAAGACAAATAGCGGTGCGTTCTATGCATTATTTCACCCTAAATCTGTTTTAGGCTGATAGGAAAAATAATCAAAATCAGCATGAAGGCCTTCGCCACTTGTATCTTGGCATTGCATACCAACAAATGCTCCAGTAAAGAATCCTCCACCTTGTACATAATCATCTGATAGTTTGTAAGATTGTAAGATAACAGGAATAGCAATCCAATCGTCACCATCCAATGAATAATAATATTGGTAGTCATTATAATTTACGACTACCTTTAAAAAGACATTTTCTTGCCTGTTCGGGATTTCAATTTCATTATGCAGTAACGGTTGGTCAAACTTGAAATTATCACAAGTGGTTAAGGATAATACTTTGCCTTTTTCCTCATCCCATGTAATTTGAAGTGCAGACCAATTCTCTGTATTATAATAATTCACTAAACCAGCAGCTTGTTGAAATGATGTTGGCTGGAAATTGACTTTAGTCTCTGCAGTAAAAGCAAAATGTTGCCATCTTCTAGCGACAAAAGATTGAGTGAATTTGGATGTTAAAGACTCTCTTCCATATAGTCTTAAATATCCTGGACGCTCTTGTAATGTTTTTATGTTTTCATTTAATGGAATCCGTAATGTCTGATAGTCTAGGCTTAATTGATCCCCATCAAAATGATCCATGATAGGTTGAGAGTATTCGAAAGGATATTCTGGTATGGATGGTCCTTTTATTTCCCATGAAGGTTGATTTCCACCAACTACATAAGGCCAGTCATTTTTCCATTCTAACCGCTGTATTGCAGTTTCTCTGCCTAAAGGACAATATCCTCTTGAGTCTAAAACTGGTTGTTTTTCTCTTGGCAGTGGTCTGCCGGTAAGATGTACCATAAACCATTCATCAGTATGCGTGTGCACAATTGATGCATGACCAGCTTTTTGTAAGGGATTTCTAGGATGAGTATACGAGCTAATAATCGGATTCTCGGGATGTACTTCATAAGTTCCCCGTAAATTTTTAGATCGTGCGATTGTAGCTTGATGATTAAATCTAGTGCCACCTTCAGCGGTAAGGAGATAATAGTAGCCGTTTATTTTATAAAGATGGGGTGCTTCTGTAAGCATAACATCAGTACCTTTAAAAATAATTTCTTTTTCCCCAACTAATTTCTGCTTAATCGAATCATATTCTTGTAAAACGATTCCATAAAATGGATGATTTCCTACTCTTGAATCCCAAACCATATTAACTAAATATTTTTTCCCGTCTTCATCATGAAATAACGATGGATCAAATCCTGAACTATTTAAATGGATTGGTTCAGACCATTCTCCAACAATAGAATCACTAGTCACTAGATAATTATGACAATCTTTCCATTGCCCTTCGGTTACTTTTACATCTGTATAAATAAGCCAATACTTTCCTTCATTGTAAGATAAGGCTGGAGCCCATACCCCGCCAGAATTGGGGTTACCCATCATATTTAATTGAGATAGACGATTTAAGGGTCTCGAAACTAACTTCCAGTTTTTTAAGTCTTTTGAATGATAGATTCCTACACCTGGAAACCATTCAAAGGTAGATACAGCAATGAAATAGTCTTCTCCAACTCGACAAATGCTCGGATCTGGGTTGAAACCAGTTAAAATAGGATTTTGAATCGTTGTCATATCTTCACCTCATTTTATTTTATTAAGAGTGAGTAACCATTTGTAGGGAGTGTGATAATGGACGATTACTCCTTGATAAGTTTCGCAAACCATCAGCGAGTATGAATAATCCCACTGATGAAGCTTACTTTATGTTCATTTCTTCATTTCCAGAACTACTTCCTTTTAAGAACTTCTCAGCGGAGAATGCTGCCATTCCAAGTGCATTCGAATGTGTATGAAGGCTTGAAAAATCCACTTTTAAATCCTTTTGACTAAACCATAGTGATTGATTATTAATGGAATCAAGCAAAGGTTTTTCAATCCATTGTCTTGCAGCTGACATTCGATTACCAATAATGACTTGTTCTGGATTAAATGAATTAATAATATTATTGATTCCGATTGCTAAATATTTGCTGATTTCATTAAATGTTTCCAGAGCGACCACGTCGTTGTTTTTTGCTAATTGGATCATATGGTCTAATAAATTATAAGGATCAGTTGTGTAGATATTATTTTTTTTAGCCAATTGTAACAGTGCTTTTTCAGATGCATATAGTTCCCAGCAACCTTCACTTCCACAGCTACATTTTGCACCATGTGCATCAATTGTCATATGCCCCATTTCCCCTGAGAATCCATGGTTTCCTTTGTACAATTGATTATTTAGTATAAGACCTACACCGATCCCTACACCAACACTGACATAAACAATATCTTTATTTTCTTTTCCAATACCAAATTGTACTTCTCCATACGCACCCGCGTTTGCTTCGTTTTCAATGATGACAGGAATATTAAAACGATTCTCTAACTCTTCTTTTAAAGAAATATTCCGCCAATTTAAATTAGGCGCAAGCAATATTTTTTCTTCTTTATTAACGATTCCAGGTACCGCAACCCCGATACCGATAACGCCATACGGACTTTTAGCAGCCAATGTGATCAGTTTCTGGATAATCTCTTTTAAATGAACTAGAATTTCTTCATACGTTAAGTTATCAAATGTACTTTGTTCTTGTTCTAAAATATTTCCCTGTAAATCTGTTAACACCCCCAATATATAATTTACACCGAGATCGATACCAATAGAGTAACCAGCCGTATTATTGAAGAACAGCATAACCGGTCGTCTGCCCCCACTTGACTCTCCTGGTCCAACTTCACCAATCAGTTCTTCGTTAATAAGTTCACTTACTAATGAAGAAACAGTGCTTTTGTTAAGTCCTACTTGTTGTGCGATATCTGCTCTTGAAATGGGAGAATCTTGTCTTATAGTATTAAATACTAGAGACTTATTCTCTTGCTTAACCACATACTGATTCCATGTTCGATTTATTTTCATGTATTCGCTCCTTCTCCCATATGCGTGACTATTAGTTCTAAGTATAGCATGTTATGGTTCGATTACAAAACTTTGTTTAACCAGTAGACAAACAAAGTTATCTTTGCTAAAATTATGACAACTCATAAATTATGAGAATATTGCTAATAGGGGGTTCACGATGAAAATAAAGAAAGCGTTTTCGATTATTGCCTTTGTGTGGCTTAGTAGCATGTTATTGGTGGCTTGTTCTGATGGAGAAGATGAAGGTAATGCTTCAGGAGATTCTAAAACGGTTAAATTTATGCATTTATGGCCAGAAGGAAGTTCTGCACAACATTATAAAGTTGTAAATCAAATTATAGAAGATTTTGAAGCTGAAAATGAAGGGATAGAAATAGAAGTAGAGGTTTTAAGTAATGAACAGTATAAAGAAAAAATCAAAGTTCAATCAACTTCGAACGAATTACCCGATGTAGGTATGACATGGGCTGCAGGTTATATGGAGCCATTTGTGGATGGTGGTATGTTCGCTTCACTAGAGGATATCTTAGAAGAGGATAACTTAGCAGGAAATTTCGTAACAGGTACAACAGAAGCTTTTTCTATTGACGATACAGCTTATGGGTTACCTTTAGAGTTAAATATATCTTCCATTTATTATAATAAAGCAATTTTCGATGAGTATGGATTGAAAGAGCCAACAACACTAGAGGAATTTAATCAAGTGGTAGATACATTAAAAGAAAATGGTATTAATCCAGTCGCATTAGGAAATCGTGATGCTTGGACAGGTTCTATGTGGTATATGTATTTAGCAAATCGTCTAGGTGGAGAAGAAGATGTATTAACAAATGCGATCGATAGAAGTGGTTCATTTGAAGATCCGGCACTATTACAAGCAGCAGAAGAGCTTCAAGCCTTAGTAAACAATGATTCTTTTGTTAGCGGTTTCAATGGTTTGGCTGATCAAGAAGCAAAAAGTATGTTTATGGAAAGTCAAGCTGCGATGTACTTAATTGCAACATGGGATTTGCCGAACTATACAACGAACGAAGATGTACCTCAAGAATTCCGTGATTCTGTCGGGTACTTTCCATTTCCACAAGTTGATGGAAATGGCGACTTCAATAGTTATGTAGGAGGCCCTGGTGTCGGGCTGTTTGTTTCTGAAAATTCAGAGGTGAAAGATGAGGCGAAAGCTTTTGTATCATACTTTGTAAAAGAATGGGGAGAGCGGGCAGTAACAGAAGTAGGCATAATTCCTGCTACAAAAATCGATGGAGAAGCATTAGATTTACCTGACCTTTATGTGGAGGTATTAAATGATTTAAATAATGCATCAAATATTACTTTATATGCAGATGTTCAAATGAGTGCAAGTGCTGCTCAAGTTCATTTGGATATGATCCAAGCATTATTTGGTGGCGAAATTACACCAGAAGAATTTGTGAAAACACACGAAGAAACACTCGCAAAAGAGTAATTAATCTAAAAGGCTGTCTAAAACACATTCATATGTCTTGGCAGCCTTACTAATTAAATTCCAATTGGGGTTGAACAAATATGGATAAAGTTATGTCCAATAAATGGGTTATTACACTTTATATCCTTCCCGCGCTGTTATTTATTGCGGTTCTCATTGTTATTCCATTGTTATTGTCTGGATACTTTGGATTAATGGATTGGGATGGGATCGGGGCAATGGAGTTTATTGGTCTTGATAATTATATCGCAGCAATGGAGGATTCGAAGTTTTGGGAGAGTACATTACATTCCTTTTTATTGGCAGTATTCTCTGCATTAAGTTTATTAATTTACTTAGTAGTAGCGTTAATTCTTGCATCAAAAATTAAAGGAGCAAACTTCTTAAAGAAGATATATCTTATACCAATGTTGCTTTCGTCTGTAGCTATTGCTCAGTTATGGATCAAAGTCTATAACCCTAGTAATGGGATGTTAAACAGCATTTTAGTGAGCTTAGGTGTGGAAAATCCACCAGCATGGTTAGCTGATCCAAACATTGTACTTTATGCAATATTTATACCAATTATCTGGCAATATGCAGGGTTTTACATTTTGATTTACTATGCTGCTTTAAAAAATATTCCTGAATCTATTATTGAAGCAGCAAAAATTGACGGGGCAAGTCCGATTCAAATTGCACTTAAAATTAAATTTCCATTGATTATGACCGTTTTTAAAGTAACGATTGTCCTTGCTATAGTTGGATCTCTTAAGTATTTTGATCTCATTTATGTAATGACTGGTGGAGGACCGAATGGAGCTAGTGAAGTAATGGCTTCTTATATGTATAAGTTAGCTTTTTCTAGTTATGACTTTGGTTATGGAAGTGCAATAGGTTTCTTGCTTCTAATTATAACATTAATTGTTACTTACTTTATCCGTAAGGTAACAGAAACGAAAGATACCATTCAATATTGAAAGGAGGAAATTAAAATGCATCGTATCGGATATATTCTACTTTACATTTGTTTAGGAATCGTCGGCGTATTTCAGATTTTCCCAATCATATGGTTGGTTTCTTTTTCTTTAAAGTCAAACCAAGAAATCTTTGCAGGAAACCCATTTGCATTGCCGACAGATCCTAAATGGGAAAATTACTTAAAAGTCTTTGAAGGTGGGATTGGTACTTACTTTTGGAATAGTATTTGGATTACAGTGGTTGCTACGATATTAACCGTTTTAATCGCAAGTATGGCGACATTTGCTATAACAAGAATGAAATGGAAGTTATCAAGTCTTGTGTTAGGCATTATTATGGTAGGGTTAATGATTCCAATCCATTCAGCATTAATTCCACTATATAACATGTTTCTGAATGTGAATTTAATTGATAATCCTTTATCAATTGTCGTTACGTATATGACATATAACCTACCAATAACAGTGATGATTCTTTTAGGGTTTTACACAACGTTACCTAGAGAAATTGAGGAAGCAGCTATCATTGATGGCAGCTCGGTTCATCGTTTGTTTTTCAGAATCATCTTACCGTTATCAGCACCTATCATGTCAACTACCGTAATAATTAATATGATTTATAACTGGAATGAATTTGTATTTGTAAATACTTTTATTAGTTCTGATAAGTTTAAAACGTTAACTGTCGGTATTCAAAACTTCATAGGACAATATATGACCGATTGGGGAGCAATTGGGGCTACGTTAGTTATTAGTGTACTTCCAATTATTATTGCATTCATTTTCTTTAGCGATAAAATCATGGAGGGGTTATCTGCAAGTGCAGTAAAAGGATAATCTTCTTATGTTTTTTTAAAAGATTGAATCGTATCAAAGCGATCTTGAATGATCCATGTTGAAACAGACGCAATAATACTAAACCCAAAAATAAAGAAAAGTGCTGGTAATTGTGTACAAATAAGATAGATCGAAACAAAGCTAATAATTATCAGTAAAGTATGGACTGGACTAATGAGCATGATCAGAAAAGAGTGCTTGAATATTTTAGTAACAGGTAAGTCGAAGTGAACTGTAACTGGAAATAAGTAAATGAAAAATAAACAAACAAAAAATAAATAAGCCAATAATGGGACTTGAATCAGAGAAAAATCGCTTTGATAGGATTGAATAAAGATTATATTTAATACTGCTAAAGCAATGAATAAGTTAGCAAAGATACCTAATATATTACCTTTCTTAAAATAATCTTTATATGTAGTCCAGAAAGTAGAGAATATTGGGATATCCGGGTTTGAGGTTTGCCATTTTCTTACGATAGAGTATGTGGAAAGAGTGGCAGGATAAAACCCAACTATTACTAATCCCAACAGGGTGAAAGCAACCCATAATAGGTGAAGATAAGCAAATTTCATCACCCATTCCATTATAGTATAAAGACGACTTGCAATTAGGTTCATTTGAAAAATCTCCTTCTATGTAAGGGATATCATTTATAGATAGTATAGGGTTAAACTTTTCATCTATCAACTTTGTTCATCAATTAAACAAACATTTTAAGGAGGAACGAACAATGAGTTATTTTAATGAGATTCGAAACATTCAGTATGAAGGAGCAAAATCAGATAATCCATATGCTTTTAAATTTTATAATCCAAGTGAACCCATTAACGGAAAAACAATGGAAGAGCATCTACGTTTCGGAGTTGCCTATTGGCACACGTTTACAGAAGACTTATCAGATCCTTTTGGAGTTGGCACAGCAATACGTCCATGGGATAAATTCAGTGGAATGGACCTAGCAAAAGCAAGAGTAGAAGCGGCATTTGAATTTTTCGATAAACTACAAATACCTTATTTCTGTTTTCATGATGTTGATATTGCACCAGAAGGAAGTAATTTAAAAGAATCAAATGACAACTTAGATGTTATCGTAGCGATGATAAAAGACTATATGAAAGATAGTAAAACAAAATTGCTTTGGAATACCGTAAATAACTTTACACATCCTCGATTTGTCCATGGAGCAGTATCTTCTAATAATGCAGATGTATTTGCTTATGCGGCGGCGAAAGTGAAGAAGGGTCTAGAGGTTGGGAAAGAACTTGGAGCGGAAAATTATGTTTTCTGGGGTGGAAGAGAAGGGTATGAAACTTTATTAAATACCAATATGAAACTAGAATTGGATAACTTAGCACGTTTTTTCCATATGGCAAAAGAATATGCGAATGAGATAGGATTTGATGCACAATTCTTAATAGAACCAAAACCAAAAGAGCCGACCAGTCATCAATATGATTTTGATGTAGCAAGTGGATATGCATTTTTACAAAATTATGATTTACAAGATACATTTAAATTTAATATCGAAGCAAATCATGCGACTCTAGCTGGGCACACTTTTGAGCATGAATTACATTATGCACGTATTCATAATATGTTAGGATCAGTAGACGCAAATCAGGGGCATCCATTATTAGGCTGGGATACAGATGAATTCCCATCTGACCTGTATGCAACTACTTTAGCGATGTATGAAATTCTAAAGAATGGTGGATTAGGAAAAGGTGGATTGAACTTTGATGCGAAGGTTCGACGTGGTTCATTTACACCGGAAGATCTTTTCCATGCACATATTACTGGTATGGATAGTTTTGCAGTAGGCTTGAAAACAGCGCAGCGTTTACTAGATGATAGAGTAATAGAAAATATTATAGATGAACGTTATGATTCATTTAATCATGGAATAGGAAAAGATATTGTTTCTGGAAAGGCAGATTTTCATCAATTAGAAGAGCATGCCTTAACGCTATCTGATATTACGCAACCATCTGGTCAATTGGAAGTTATTAAGAGTAAAATTAATCAATATTTGTTAACAACATTTGCATAAAAGTAGGGCAATCATCACATAGGGTAGTAAAGAGTTAACTACTCTGTGTGATTTTATGTAGATACGAAAGGAGACATGGTGGATGTCATATGTATTAGGTGTTGACTTAGGAACGAGTGGTGTCAAAGTACTTTTAGTTAATAGAGAAGGAAGCGTCGAATATGAAAAAACAGCGTCATTAACGCTAATCCAAGAAAAGACCGGTTATGCCGAACAAGATCCAAATGAATGGGTAGAACAAACGTATGAGGCAATCAGTACTTTGTTATCGGAATCAAATATAAATCCTCATCTAGTGGAAGGTATAAGCTTTGCTGGACAAATGCATGGCCTAGTTTTATTAGATAGTAATAATCAGGTTATTCGTAATGCCATTTTATGGAATGATACGAGAACAACTGAGGAATGCCAAGATATTTATCGTAGTGTAGGAAAAGATCGATTACTAGATATTACAAAAAATTTAGCATTAGAAGGGTTCACGCTTCCTAAGTTATTGTGGATAAAAAAACATGAACCAAATAATTTCAATAAAATACAAACCTTCTTATTACCAAAGGATTACGTTCGTTACCGTTTAACCGGAAAATTACACATGGATTATTCTGATGCAGCAGGAACTTTATTATTAGATTTAGCAAAGAATAAGTGGAGTGAGGAAATCTGTGAATTGATGGAAATTCCAACGGAAATCTGCCCGGAATTAATCAATTCAATTGCCGAAGTAGGTACTCTAACAGAAGAAGCTTCAAAGAAATCAGGGTTAAATATGGCTACGAAAGTATTTGCTGGAGGAGCGGATAACGCTTGTGCAGCTATTGGCTCAGGTGTACTCAGAGAAGACAAAACATTAGTAAGTATTGGTACTTCCGGTGTTGTGCTTAGTTATGAAGAGTCAGGTGATAAAAACTTTGAAGGGAAAGTTCATTACTTTAATCATGGAGCTCCGGATGCATTTTACTCGATGGGAGTAACACTAGCTGCTGGCCACAGTCTTTCTTGGTATAAGGAGACGTTTGCAAATGATATAGGTTTTGATGAATTAGTACAAGAAGCATCTACTGTGAAACCTGGGGCAGGAGGACTACTATTTACACCGTATATTAATGGAGAGAGGACCCCACATGTGGACGCAACCATTCGGGGAAGTTTTATCGGTATAGATGCATCCCATAAGCGTCAACACTTCACTAGAGCAATTTTAGAAGGTATTACCTTCTCCTTGCAAGAAAGTGTAAGTATTTTACGAGAAAGTGGAAAGAAAATAGAAACTATAATTTCTGTAGGTGGTGGAGCAAAGAGTGATCTATGGATACAGATGCAAGCCGATATTTTTCAAACGAAGGTTATTCGTTTAATAAGTGAGCAAGGGCCGGGAATGGGAGCGGCGATGATTGCCAGTGTCGGAGTTGGCTGGTTCAATAGTCTAGCAGACTGCGGTGATGTCTTTATTCAAGAAGAAAAGGTATACAAACCAATAGAGGAAAACGTCGAACTATATCATGACTTATTTCACTTATACAAACAAGTATATTCTTCAACTAATAAAATAAACAATCAACTTCATAAAATTCGAATGTAGGAAATAGATAGATGATAAGTAGGGAATAGTTTTTGGGTTGACCTTCATGGATCAGTTAGATAATTAATTTCATTATTTAAAGATAAAAGGCTTTATATTTAAGAATATGGACACAGATATTTTGCAGTGTGTGAGCTTGCAAAGCTATTGAAAAAGAGGATGGTTACATATTTACTGTTCCTCTTTTTACTTGATCATGCAAAATGTTAATAATTGTATTTAATGAATATGTTTTGTTCGACTTGCCTTTTTATTCAATAATATGTACATTGTTACCTTAAATAAAAAACCCAACCTTCCTTACCATTAATGTGGTATCTACAAGTTGAGTTAGTGAGTGATGATTTTTTTAATGTCGTTTACTTAGCCATAAAACTCCTGTTTTAGCAAGTCGAGGTAAGAAGCCAGTTAAGGGTGTTTTCACCATATTGCCAAATCCGTCTGATTTTCCTAGTGAACCGAGTGTACCTTTTAACTTTAAAGGTTTCGGTTGTTTGGGTTCCTTGTCTGCGAGAACGGATAATAGTACTTCTGCTATTTGCTCTCCTTGTAATCCAGCTAATTGTCCACTTGGAGAGTATTCACTTGATGCACAGTCTCCCAAGACGTATACATTTGGGTCTTCAGGTACTTGATAAAAATCATTTACGATGACTTTATCTTGTATGTCTTTTTTAAAAGGAAGTTGACGTACTAGCCAATTTGGCTGAACTCCAGCAGTCCATATAGTAACGTCATTTAGATAACAAACCCCGTTATTACAAACGCCATCTTTCTCTACATATTCAACAGTAGAATGGTGAATAACATCAACATCATTTTTAATAAACCACTGTTCGACATGGTCTTGTATTTTAGAATCAAAAGCTTTTAATACATTAGCACCACGGTCTAATAAACGAATATTTAAATCAGGTCGACTTTCTCTAATTTCCGATGCAACTTCTATCCCGCTCAAACCTGCACCGATTACAGAAACTTTTCCATAAGCTTTCAGGTTTCCAATTGCTACTCCAGTATGCCTAGCTTTGGAAAAGGTTTGAACACTTTCTGCGTATTCTTTTGCCCCAGGAATTCCGTGGAAATTATCTTCACAACCAATTCCAATAACTAAATAATCATATTCTACAATGATGTCTGGGTCGTTAAATAAAATTCGCTTTTGTTCGACATCTATTTTTGTAATTTCTTTAAACAGGTAATTTACTCTTGAATCCTCTGGGAAATCCACACGAACATCATGATCAGCTGATGTTCCTGCTGCGATAGAGTAAAATTCTGTTTTTAACGAACGAAATGGGTTTCGATCTACAACTGTTATATGTATATCCTCAGATAATGACTGATTAAGTAATCCAGTTAATACTTTAATTCCGCCATATCCTCCCCCGAGTATTACGACCTTCTTCATGCAAGCACACCCCTTATATGTATGAAACCTTCTTCCTAGGTTCTAGAGTATCAAATTATGACTAACCTGTCATCTGCATTATAACGATTATTAATTTAAACGCGTTTTACATATTTGTACTTAAAGAATTTCAAGTTATAATTTAAAAACGAATATTTAGTGATAGTTGTATATTAATGTTCGGATTATAGGAACAACTTGGCTTCGATTGTAATGGAAAACCCTAATTCCTATAGGGAAGCAGGAACTTGAAAATCCAGGGGGAGAAAAGCACTTGTCTTGGGTGTTTTCTAATTCATGATATAATCAAGTGAGAGTATCGATAAGGGGAATGTTCTATGAAGCAACTAAGTTTAAGTTCATTATTAGATGTAATGGTAGAATTGTTTTCAGAAGAAGTATCAATTGCAATTACTAATAAGCATAAATATGTGTATTATCGACGAAGTAAGCGGATTGATTTAAAAATTCATGAAGGCGACCCAATTAAAAAAGGGACATTAGCGCATAAAGCAATTACAACAAATAAAAAAGTATCCGAATTTATTGATAGAAATATATATGGGGTTCCTTATCATGGTATGGCGGTCCCCTATTATAATGAAGATGAGATGGAAGGGTGTGTACTTGCCATATATCCTGCTTATACAGAAGGAAAATCAGTGGTCACAGTACGTAGTCAAGACGGCTGGAAGCCGATACCTTTTTCAGATCTTATATATTTAGAAGCAAAGGAACGTAAAACATATGCTGTAGCACAGGGTTATGCTGGATTTCACACAAATACATTACAAGAGTTTGAGTTTATGCTGCCTACAGATGTCTTTATACGTTGCCATCGTTCCTATATTGTCAATGTAAACAATATAGAAGAGATTTATCCGGATACCCATTCAACTTTTATGCTCGGTATGAAGAATGGTGAACAGGTTCCGGTAAGTCAATCTTATTCTAGTTATTTCCGGAAATTATTAGGTTTTTAACGGAATATTTCTGTTTGAATCATCTTTTGTTGTATGTGAAGCGTATTATTCTTGTTTCCCTCTCAATCTCCCGATTAATTAGAAAAATCAGTTAAGATGAAAGGACAATTACAAAGGGGGGAGGAGTAGGATGGGAGAAAAATTAAAGCGCATACAAAACAAAGGTATGCAACAAAAAGTGGTAACTGCAGAAGAAGCAGCTGCTTGGATTCAAGATGGTATGACATTAGGACTTAGTGGATTTACACGTGCGGGAGATGCAAAGGCAGTTCCGACGGCATTAGTAAAAAGAGCAGAGGAAGGAGAATCCATCAAAGTCAATGTATACACAGGGGCATCTTTAGGGTCTAATATCGATAAGCTGTTTGCTGAAGCAGGGATTGTGAATAAACGAATTCCTTTTCAGGCTGAGCCATCTATGCGAAAGGCGATAAATGCTGGGGAACATTTATTTGTCGATCAACATCTGTCTCATACGTCAGAAATGCTTCGTGGTGATGCGATGGAAGCAGTGGATTATGCCATCTTGGAAGCGATTTCTATCACAGAAAATGGATATATAATACCAAGTACATCTGTAGGTAACTCAGTAGCGTTTGCTGAGACTGCAAAGAACATTATTATTGAACTCAATACTGCTCAACCGATGGAATTAGAAGGGATGCATGATATTTATAGCCCTGGGAAACAAGGAGATCGTGATCCAATTCCTTTAAAAGAAGTTGATCAGCGTATTGGAAAGATTGGTATTCAGGTTGATATGGATAAAATTAAGGGGATAGTTTTTACGCATCAACCTGATTCACCTTCGACGATTGTTCCGCCAGATGAGGAGACGCAAAACATTGCGAATCATCTACTGAATTTTTTTAGGGAAGAAATTAAGGCGGAACGATTAACAGAGAAACTTATGCCTTTGCAATCCGGAATAGGTTCTGTTGCTAATGCGGTATTACACGGAATGCTAGACTCTGAGTTTAAAGATTTAACGGTTTATTCAGAAGTGCTTCAAGATGCTGTCTTCGATTTGATTGATGCAGGCAAGGTGAGTTTTGCGTCTGCATGTTCCATTACATTATCGGAAGAAAAGATGAATCATGTGTTTAATAATCTAGCGGACTATCAGAATAAGCTTGTCTTACGTCCGCAAGAAATCTCTAATCATCCAGAAATTATTCGCAGACTGGGTCTAATTGCAATTAATACAGCATTAGAATTTGATATCTACGGTAATGTTAATTCCACTCATGTAGGTGGAACGAAGATGATGAATGGTATTGGAGGGTCGGGAGATTTTGCTCGAAATGCTAGATTAGGAATTTTTGTAACAAAGTCAATTGCAAAAAACGGGGATATATCTAGTATTGTTCCATATGTATCGCATACCGATCATACAGAACACGATGTGGATGTAATTGTAACGGAACAAGGATACGCAGATCTTCGTGGATTGGCACCTCGAGAACGCGTGCCACAAATTATTGAAAATTGTGCGCACCCTTTATATAAGGAAGCGCTATGGGAGTATTACCAAGAAGCATTAGAACGGGGTGGGCAGACTCCGCATATACTAGAAAAAGCTTTTTCTTGGCATTCTAGCTTTCGAGAACATGGTACGATGCGTCCAGCAGTGCCACAAGTGTAAGACAAAAGGGGATATTATATTAGAAGACACATGAGTAGCGGGCAGGCTGTTCATGTGTTTTTTTATAAAAAAAACGAACTTAATAGAAAAAGTATGATAACTTGCTAGAAAATTGACTATAATGGTACGATGAGGGTTGCTTAATGATGATGTTCAAAAAGTCCGGTGTGATCATACATTTTTGAACTCGCATTTAAATACGTTAGCTGAAGGAGTCTATAATGACTGGAAAAAAAACATTACCATTTACTATTTCAAAAAACGAAAAATTTTTTGATCGATTAGGAGATTATATTGGCGATGTCTTCTATGATATATTGCCTGAAAAAGGATTTGAACTCCGTGATGAGCAAATATTTATGGCTTTTCAACTGGAGCAAGCTTTTAAACATAAAAGAACGATGTTTGCAGAAGCTGGTGTAGGTACTGGTAAAACAATCGTTTATTTACTATATGCGATTTGTTACGCCCGTTACATGGGAAAACCTGTAATTATTTCATGCGCTGATGAAACACTTATTGAACAGCTTGTTAAAGAAGGCGGAGATATTGATAAATTGGAGCAAGCACTAGACCTAGAAGTAGATGTTAGACTTGCAAAAGCAAGAGAAAACTACGTTTGTATGAAAAAATTAGATCCTTTAGTTGAGAAAACCAATGATGAAGATATACTAGCTGTACATGATCAAATTCCTGATTTTGTATTTGATCAAGGAGTATCTATGCAAACTTTCTACCGATATGGAGATCGTAAAGAGTACCCATGGGTGTCTGATCAACAATGGGAGCGCATTGGTTGGGATCCATTAAAACAATGTGCGACATGTGACTGGAGGCATCGAAGTGCGCAAACCTTAAACCGTGAATATTACCGTCATGCACAAGATATTATTATTTGTTCTCATGATTTTTATATGGAACATGTCTGGACAAAAGAATCACGTAAACGTGAAGGTCAATTGCCTCTGCTTCCGGAAGCGAGTTCTGTTATTTTTGATGAAGGACATTTATTAGAGTTTGCAGCACAAAAAGGACTTACCTATCGTTTTAACTTCAATAATATTACAAGTGTTTTGACTGGATATACTGGTCAAGATGTTCGAGAAGAATCGTTACAATTAGCAGAGGATATTTTATCCTTGCATGATGAATGGTTTGACGTTATTACAAGCAGTGCAGTAAGAATTGAAGGGTCTGATCGATTAGAAATTCCTCGTAGTGAACCATTGTTAGAAATGGCTCAACGATTAAATGGAATGGTGGAGGAATTATTAGAACAGCTTGTATTTGATGCTGAGCTTTTTACAATTGATGCTTACCACACCAAGATTATTGAAGAATATCTAGAGTTTTTTTCATATGGATTATCCATTCTATTAAATGATGATGAAGGAATTTACTGGTTAGAACAAGATGAAATGAATAGTAGTCTTGTTATTATGCCGAGATTGGTTGAGAACGTATTAAGAGAAGAGGTATTTTCACAAAATATTCCATTTATATTTTCTTCTGCTACTTTGTCACAGGACAATGACTTTTCCTATCTGCAAAAGAGTTTAGGTATAGGACAGTACGATTCTTTTTCGGTGGACTCTCCGTTTGATTATGAATCGAATCGAGAAATATCATTTCATTCTTATCAGGATTCAGATGAGCGATTCAAAGGAATCAAGGAACAGTTAAATGACAATCAGGGGCATAGCCTAGTCCTGTTCCGTTCAGAAGGAGATATGAATGATTTTCGCCAATGGGCTAAGAAGCAGAGTTGGGAATATGCGATGCTTTATGAAGGAGATCAAGAAATCAGTGAAATTGTCCGCAGGTTTCAGTATGATATACCATCTATTTTATGTGCCTACCATTTATGGGAGGGATTAGATATCCCGGGTAAAGCACTTAGCCAAGTTATTATTGCATCCTTACCATACCCGCCGAATGATCCTGTATTTAAGGCAAAGCGAAAACACGCCAAAAATTCTTCACAAGAAATTGACATACCGTACATGATGTTACGGATGAAACAAGGGGTTGGTCGACTTATTCGTACTGAAAGTGATTCAGGAGTCGTCCGTATTTGGCAACATGCTACGGATACAACAGTGCTAGATTCATTATTAAATAGTTGATGAGGTAAACTCGAGTGATGACTGCATTGCTCGAGTTTTTGAAACTTTTTTAACAGATGTACGTATTACTCATATAAAGGTGGAGTGATACGATGAAAAAATATTTTATTATAATGATGTTATCCATGGTATTTATTATTACCGGTTGTTCCGATGATCATTCGTTTACAATCGATGAAGTACAAATTGATGCTCAAATACAAGAAGACGGTACGATCACTGTACAAGAACTATATACATATACCTTTGAAGGTGCATATGAAGGTACAACCAGGTCTATTCATTCAGATGCGAAAGATTTTGAAGCGTTTTTAACGACAAGTGATGATCCCACTATATCTACGGAAGGTCTAGAGAAGTTAACAACCGAAGAAGAGGATGATATGTGGAAAATCTATACTGAATCAAATAATGAGACGAAAAAAGTATTGTACAGCTATGATGTCCATGGTTCCATCACGAAGTATGAAGATGTTGCTGAATTAACGTATTCATTTTTTGATAGTGATAATGAAACAGATCTTGATAATGTATCGATTTCTATCCACACACCACATCAAAAAGATGAAAATATACATTTCTTTTTACATGATGATGCAAGTGGACAGCTAAGTACCATTGATAGTGGTATTCAGTACACCAATTCGACTTTACCGGCAGGGAAGGATTCGGAAATTCGATTGTTGTTTCCATCTGAACAACTCTCCGGTAAGGATATTGATAAACATAAAGAAATGGAATTAGCTATATTACAAACGGAAGAAGAACTCGAAAATCGTATTCAGCATTTAGATGCAGCAACGAGTGTAATTACTCCAATGATTTGGGGAGGTATTGGAGTAGTACTATTAGCGGGGACTTATCTATTTTTTGTGCACCCGAATCGATATCGGGGAAATAAAGGTTCTGATTATTTGATACGGGTTTTTGAAGAGACGGACCCTTTAATGAATAGCTTCTTGAAAAAAGGCTCACTGATGCCGGAAAGTTTCATTGCTGCGCTATTCTCATTAAAACAAAGAGGCATCATTACCATGTCGCGAGTACCTTCTGAGAGAACAGAAGGAGAATATACATATCGATTTTCATGGGGAAATTCAGGATCCCATATAAATGAATCAGATCAGTATTTAAAGAAATGGTTGTTTGCAAATAGTGATGAGAAGGGTGCCTACTTTCTTCTTGAATCGATACAAGAAGATAAGGATCTTTCCGATAAAGAAAAAGAAAAACAAGCAGAGATATTTCATAATAAATTCCAACAATGGAAAGAAATTGTAATGGAACAAGATAGATTTCAAAATTTACGTCGTCCTTTTGCTGGATATACTGTACTATCAATTCTCTCAACGATTGCTGTAAGTGCTTTGTGTTATTATCTTCTAACGATTCAACCTATTTCTCAAATGGAACAATGGATACTAACTATAATCCTAGGTGTTATCACGATTCTATGTATTTGGTTCCGAAGACAGAAATGGATATTAGGGGTACTGTATTTCTATCTTTTAATTTTCCCTACTTTATTCTTTACAATAAATACAGGTACTATTGTATCTTTAGTATTTTATGGAATTACAGGTTTAGTCGTATTGATTACTCCTGCTAGCTATTGGATAAAGGATATTCGTAAGCGGAAATATGCAGTACGACATGCTTATCATTTATTTGCAACAAATCGTTACCCAACTTCTTCAGAACCGGATAAGTTGGAACAACGATTAGAATATGCGATTGTCATTGGAGCAGAAGATAAATTCGCAAAAACATGTAAAGATTTAAATCTTTCTGAGGATCTTAAGAGTGCTTTCCCCTTACTTTATTATCCTTCTGCCACAGTCAATACATTTAATACAAATTATATGATGATAAATCCCGCCGTATACGGTAGTAGCTCAAGTAGTAGTAATACAACTAGCAGTACAGGTGGTGGAGGTGCAGGAGCGTTTTAATGTATAGAAAAGGAGCTAGTTATCGTGCTAGCTCCTTTCGTTTGTTTTAATAAGTTCAATAAAATGAGTTAATATTTTGGCTGTTAATCCCCAGATTGTCTGATCGTTATATTGATAGAACAATTCCTCGACATGACGCATACGCCAATCGTAATTTTCGCCCCCGACAATTAAATGATAAGGAAAGTTATCTTCCGGTTTTACATGTAAATGTACGTTATATCTCTTTGGCTCTGTTTCCAAGAAGAAAGATAGGGGTACGGTAAATGTATGATCGACTTCATCTGGATTGGGTTTTATTTTGTCAGGTTGAATAATCCTACCTACAAACGGATAGATAATCCTTCCAAGGTCATTCACGATGTAGTCCAGGGGAATTGGGTCAGTAATATCTTGTTTCGAAAGCCCAAGTTCTTCCATTGTTTCTCTAATGGCACAGTGAGAAGGGTCCTTATCCGTAGAATCAACTCGGCCACCTGGAAAGCATATATCTCCTGGCTGACTACGCATTTGCATGGAACGCACTTCAAATAATATGTGGGTTTCACCATCAATTTCGATTAGTGGAATGATTACAGAGGATTCTTTAAAATGTTCATGCCCCATAAGGGATGGAGTTCGACCATGAAGCTGTTTAAATATTTCTTGAATATTCATTACATTACCTCCTGTAAAAACATGGATTTAATGATATCCATACTTTCATTTTATAATTGTTTCTGTTGACTGTCACTTGAGAGGAATTATTTTAACTAATTCCTTTATACATTATATATGTAGGATTTTAGGAACAATTTGGTTTGATTGTGGAAGACGGCGACTTCTGCAGGAAAGTACGACCTGAAAATACACGTGGCTATCTTCTTCTAGTTAGTTCAAGCCGTTTCTATTAAAAAGCGACCGTCTGAAATGAGAATCAAAAAAGCAACATTCGAATTTATTAACGACGCATCTGATTTTGAAATTCAACTTTGATACAATAAAATAAATAAAGGGGGGATGGGTAGAATGCGCTATGCGATATATCAAATGGATATTGTGCCGGGGAATCCAGAGGCAAATCGATTAAAGGTGAAAACATGGATAGAAAAAACAGTTTCCATGAACGATATTGATATAATAGTACTTCCTGAAATGTGGACAACTGGATATACACTTGCTGAGTTAAATGAAGTTGCAGATGAGGAAGAAGAACCGACTTGTTCATTTTTACAACAGTTAGCTCGGGATAATCAGGTCCACATTATAGGAGGATCGATAGCGAATAAGCGGAATGGAAAAATAAATAACACTGCAATTGTTGTAAATAGCAACGGAGAAAAAGTATATAAGTACGATAAAATCCATCTCGTTCCTATGTTAGATGAACCAACCTATTTGGATGGTGGGGAAGAGAAGGTGTGTACATTTGAATTAGACGGTGTAAAAATGGGACTTATTATTTGTTATGACCTTCGTTTTCCAGAGCTTACCCGTTCATTAGCGGTATCAGGAGCCGAAGTGATTTATATTGTGGCAGAATGGCCATCTGCAAGAAAAGATCATTGGAAAGCATTACAACTAGCAAGAGCGATTGAAAACCAGTGTTATATTATTTCAGCGAATAGAGTAGGCATATATAACAACGTGGAGTTTTGTGGACTATCTTCGGTGATTAATCCTTGGGGAGAGATTCAAACATTAGGTTCGGATCATCACGAGGAAACGATTATTGATAGTATTGATCTACAGAAAGTAAGTGAAGCAAGAAAGAATGTACCTATTTTTGAAAGTAGGGTTCCGAAGCTTTATTAAACTAAAAAAGGGAACATTTTTCAAAAAAAATAAAGATCCAAACTATTATTATCGATTTTAACGATTAATGGTTTGGATCTTTTATAATTAATTGTTATTTTTTACGTTTGGTGGATCGGTCAATTTTCCTGTACAAATATCTTCGGTTACATGAACCTGGCAGGTTTTACCTTTACTATTGACGAATTTAAAAATACCGTTATTAAAATCTGTGCCGATCTCTTTATAAAAAATACCTTCATATAAATTATGCTTCGAGCGAGCAAAACTTAAGCGATAAGCCTCTTTTTCTTCATCTTTTTGCAAGAATCCACGGACACCTTTTTCATAGATCGTATCATCTGTACTTTTCAATGTACGATCCACAGAAACGATATGAAGGTCGATAAAAGTAATCTCACGTAGTAATACATTGACAAATGATCCTTTTGTGATTTCTTCCCATCGATTTTGTGCACTCTGTCCAATAATAATTTGTGTAATATTATGTTGATGTGCTACCTCTTTAATCGCTTTTACAGATGAGCGCCTTTCATTATCTCGAATAATGAAGTCTTCAACATCAAGTTCATCACATAGCTCTTTCCAGCGTTCTACGTAACCGGATTTATCTGCATCGAATTCATCGTAAGGTAAAGCATCTACAGTTAATACATATAAAGGACAGTCCATGATTCGCGCAAGCTTATGTCCTCGTTGTATTAAACGCTCTCCATTTGGACCATAGTATACGCAGACAAGGATGCTTTCGTCCATGCGGCCTCTAATTTTTTTCATAACGGCAACTCACCTCTTTAATATATTCATTTAACGATGTTTATCCGGTTAGTAGATACATCCTTTAGTTGTTTTTGAATAACCGGATGGTAACGTTTATTTTGTTTATAATAAATATTAATTTTATTTTATTTTTCCATGAAACTGTATTATTCTAACATGTATTTATCTATTCGTATATACCTTATTTCTATTTTTTAAGACGATTTATACATGGAGTCATTCTTTCTACTAGCATACTTGAAAAGAATAAGAAATTCTAGTCTATATCGTGGTAAAGTGTTCAAGCGTGCACTTGTTAATGAATTCCTGTATAATTACTAATGTAAATTGCGGAATAACTTCGAAGCAGGGTACATCTATAGAGTAAATAAAATAACACTTTTTATACCACGTTACATTCAAATAAATGGATGCACATCCACTTTTATCATGCCTTTCCATTTGTGAACAATTCTTCCACCTATTTTTGCAACAGATGGGTGTCTTAGATATTCATTAAATAGTATATCCTGTTATCTCTATTGTGTGATAACAGTAACGTTAACCTATATTGATTGGAGGTTACAGTTTGACAACATTGATTATTGCAATAATGTTTCCTTTTATTGCAGCAGCAATTATACCTTTCCTTTACAAATATGTACGGCGAATTCATGTTGGTTGGTTCGCATTATTCGTATCTACTGCTTTATTTATCTATTTCGCTCAATTTATCCCTATTATAGCTAGTGGAGATGTTATTACCCTCACCTTAAACTGGATACCGTCTTACGGTATTAACATTACTTCATATTTAGATGGATTAAGCTTGACTTTTTCCCTATTAATATCTGGTATTGGTGCACTTGTTATTTTATATTCGATTTACTACCTTTCTTCTAAAGAATCGCTTGGACACTTCTATACATACCTGATGTTATTTATGGGGGCAATGTTAGGAGTAGTAACATCCGATAATATGCTTGTTTTATATGTCTTTTGGGAGCTGACAAGTATTTCTTCGTTCCTTCTAATCGCCTTCTGGTACCAAAGGAAACGTTCAAGAGATGGTGCGAAAAAATCATTACTAATTACCGTCACAGGTGGTATAGCCATGTTAGTCGGTTTTATTATGCTCGGTCAAATGGCAGGCACATGGTCTATACGTGAAGTAATTGGTAATGTTAGTTCCTTTAATGATCATTATCTGTTTATTGCAGCAATGATATTAGTACTGCTTGGAGCATTTACAAAATCTGCTCAATTCCCATTTCATATATGGTTACCTGATGCGATGGAAGCACCTACTCCAGTTAGTGCTTATTTGCATTCAGCTACCATGGTAAAAGCAGGTATCTACCTTGTTGCTAGATTTACACCTGTTTTTGGTGGAGAAGCTACCTGGTTCTGGGCAGTTACAGGTGTAGGGCTATTCACGCTATTCTGGGGTTCTTTTAATGCAGTACGTCAAATCGATTTGAAGGCGTTACTCGCATATTCAACAATTAGCCAGCTTGGTATGATTATGAGTATGTTTGGTATTGGTTCAGCCGCACTAAATTTAGGATACTCCACAGAATCTGTCGCATTTACAAGTGCTTCTTTTGCCGCTCTATTCCATCTTGTAAATCACTCTACGTTTAAAGGTGCGCTATTTATGGTGGTAGGTATCGTCGACCATAGTGTAGGGACTCGAGATATACGTCGACTTGGTGGATTGATTACCTTGATGCCTGTGACTTTCTCTATTGCGTTAATTGGAAGCTTGTCTATGGCAGGTTTACCACCATTTAATGGGTTCTTAAGTAAAGAAATGTTCTTCATGGCGGTTGTTAATATAAGTGAAGCAGGATTCTTTGCTTTAGAAACTTGGGGAATCCTTCTACCGATAGTTGCCTGGGTTGCAAGTGTATTTACTTTTGTGTATTCCGCAATAATAGTTGTAAAGACTTTCCTAGGTCCATATCAAGAAGAAAAATTAGAACATCCTGCCCATGAACCAAAACCAGGGATGCTTGTTTCTCCAATTATTTTAGCTTTGTTAGTTATTGGTGTTTTTTTCTTCCCGAATATTATTGGAAAGAATTTAATTACACCAGCTATGTCTGGAATATTTCCAACTCTTGCTGCTGAAGGTGTAGAACTTGGCGAATCTATCTATGCGTGGCATGGATTTGAACTTGAATTATTTATGACCATCGGAGTGGTACTTCTTGGTTTAGCATTATTCTATACAAGGAAGTACTGGACGGGAGTATATAGACTATTTCCAGAAAAGTGGTCAATTAATGTATTTTATGGCTTCATTCTAGATCAAATAGAAGAGAAATCGACTGGATTTACTAATTCGTATATGACACAAAACTTAAGAGACTATTTAGTATATATTTATTTATTCTTTATTATTTCTATAGGTGGAATGCTCTTATATACAGGTGCTTATCAGTTTGAATTGCCAACAAATGCTGCTATTTCTAATTTTGAGCTAATTACTGCTTTGGTGATGATGTCAGCGGCAATTGCTATATTATTTGCCAAATCAAGACTTACTGCAATTCTTTTAAATAGTATTTTAGGGTTTGGAGTAGCGATATTCTTTGTATTATTTAGAGCACCAGATTTAGCTCTAACGCAAACCATCGTAGAATCTGTTACAACTGTACTATTTTTAGCAGCTTACTATTTCCTTCCTGAATGGAAGAAGGAAGACGCTCCAAAGAAAACGCGCAACACTAATTTGGTAATTTCCATTTGTGTCGGAGTGGTATTTACGGTCGTCGCATTAATGGTCCAAAGTGGAAAAACATTTGAATCCATCTCGAAATTCTTCGAGAATTCTTATGAGCTTGCTGGTGGAAAGAATATGGTTAATTCCATCCTCGGTGATTTTCGCGCATTAGATACCATGTTAGAGGTAGTGGTTCTACTCATTGCCGGAATAGGTGTCTATGTATTTATTAAATTAAAGAATAACAATAAGGAGGGTGAGCAGTATGAAGATAAATAATGTTATTCTTCGTACCGTTGCAAAGCTAGTTTCATTTATCATACTCACCCTTGCAGTTTATTTGTTTCTTTCTGGACACCATAGTCCAGGAGGAGGTTTCATCGGAGGACTTGTATTAGCTTCAGCACTCGTATTGTTATTTATCGTTTATGATATCGAGACAATTCGAAACGCTCTACCATTTGATTTTAAAAAGGTGGCCGCGTTTGGAGCATTTCTTTCGGTCGGAACAGGCTTAGGAGCACTTATATTTGGAGAGGAATTTTTAAGTCAAACATTTTCATATTTTGATTTGCCTTTCTTTGGTGAGACAGAGCTTGCAACAGTGATGTTATTTGAAGCAGGAGTTGCATTGGCTGTTGTAGGCGTCGTAGTTACGATTATTTTAAGTATTAGTGAGGATGTATAACTATGGAAACATTAATAACCATCCTAGCAGGTATATTAGTAACGGTAGCTACGTATCTAATTTTATCTAAAAGTTTAATTAGAGTAATCTTAGGGACTGCTATTTTATCTCATGCTGCCCACTTATTGATCATCACAATGGCTGGGCTAAAAAACGGGAGCGTACCAATTATTGGTGAAGGAGATGCAATTCCGGTGGATCCATTGCCGCAGGCGCTAATATTAACTTCTATTGTTATTAGCTTTGCTGTTACAGCAGTGTCCCTAGTGTTAGCTTACCGTACGTATCAGGAAACAGGAACAGATAAACTAGACGAGTTACGGGGGGATCGAAATGAATAATATTATTGCTATGCCTATGATGATCCCTATACTTGCTGGAATTCTTTTAATATTTTTCCGTCATAATTTAAAACTACAACGATGGGGTAGTTTTTCTGTGATGATTGTCAATATCGGAATCAGTGCATATATTTTGCATCAGATTCAACAAAATGGAATTCTCCGTCTCGATTTCGGTGGATGGGAACCACCATTTGGAATATTATTTGTGGCTGATTCATTTTCAATGCTACTTGTATTAACGACAAGTATTGTTGCTGCAATATGTCTTGTTTATGCTTTTTCTTCCACAGAAAAGTCTTATGAGCACATGTTTTTCTACCCTTTTATTAATTTTCTTGTGGCAGGTGTAAATGGTTCTTTCCTAACTGGTGATTTATTTAACCTTTTTGTTTGTTTTGAAATTATGCTCTTAGCTTCTTATGTGTTAATTGCGTTTGGCGGTCGTAAGGGTCAATTAAGGGAATCGATTAAATATGTCATTATAAATGTTGTGTCGTCTTGGATATTCTTAATTGCAATTGCTTACACGTATGGAGGATTAGGAACCCTTAATTTTGCTCATCTTTCAGAGCGAATTGCTGAACAAGGACAGACACCAATGCTGACTGTTGTTAGCATTGTATTTTTAATCGTCTTTGCTTTGAAAGCAGGATTGTTACTATTTTTCTGGTTGCCAGGTTCGTATAGTGTACCTTCAACAGCAATTGCCGCACTATTTGGTGCATTGCTAACAAAAGTTGGTATCTATGCTATGTTCCGTGTGTTTACATTGATGTTTTATCATGAACCACATATTACTCATACATTTATTGGAATACTTGCAGGTGTTACATTGATACTAGGAAGTATTGGGGCGGTAGCATATAAAGATGTGCGGTTAATCGCTTCTTACAATGTGGTTATAGCGGTCGGATTTATATTGGTAGGGTTAGCTGTTGCAACACCTACTGCGTTGGAAGGATCTATATTTTATTTAATCCATGACATGATTGTAAAAGCACTCTTATTCTTACTTGCTGGAACGATGATTGCTGTGACAAGAGAGACGAGAATTGATTATATGAGTGGACTAATCCGAAATTATCCGTTATTTGGTTGGATTTTCTTCATTGTTACACTTGCGTTAGCAGGTATTCCACCGTTAAGTGGATTTATTGGAAAAGTCTTGGTAGGACAAGGAGCTGTTGAGGGCGGGGCATATATTCTACTTGCATTAGCGTTTATTTCCAGCATTTTTGTTCTATATTCTTTAATGCGTGTCTTCCTTACTAGTTTTTGGGGAGAGACGATTATAAGTAAAGAAGACAAAATTCCAATGAAAAAAGGCTGGATCATCCCTTGTGTGATATTAGCAGCAGGATCATTTATTCTTGGAATAGGGGTTGAACCTTTAACTGTTTATGTAAAAGATGCAGCTGAGGTCCTAGCAAATCCACAAATTTACATTGATGCGGTTTTATATGATAACTAAGGATTGTCTTAGAGGAGGTGGATATAAATGCCCGCCCAGTTTTTATTAAATGTGTTTATAGCAGTTTTGTGGACATTAATAAGTGATGAAGATGAGTTAAGATTTACAACGTTTGTTGCAGGATATCTAGTAGGTATCGTGATCGTATTTTTAATGCATCGATTTTTTGGTGAACGTTTCTACTTAGGTAGATTCTTTGCCTTGATTAAGTTGATATTTATCTATATCCGAGAATTAGTTTTATCAACGAAACTAGTTTTAAGGCATATTTTAAGCCCGAAAATTAAAATTAAACCAGGGTTGTTTAAATATGAAACAGTACTTCGTGGGGACTGGGAAATAACCGCTCTAGCACTATTATTAATGCTGACTCCCGGTTCTGTAGTTATAGAGGTAACGCAAGAAGGAGATGCATTTTATATTCATGCGATGGATGTAGAAGAATCAAAAGATATGTTGTTACGGTCATTAAATAAATTTGAGAAAGCGATTATGGGGGTGACTAGGTGATGATTCAAGGTATGTTAATTGCAGCACTAACTTTGTATGGTATTGGAATAGCGATAAGTGCATACCGCATTATTATTGGGCCTAGCCTACCTGATCGTGTTGTGGCTTTAGATATGATCGGTGTTATGCTTGTATCATCCATAGCAATAATATCTGTGCTTCAGGGAACAAAAGCTTATCTAGAGGTTATTTTAATACTTGCAATTCTTGCTTTTATAAGTACGATTGCCTTCTCGAAATATATTGAGAGGGGGGTTATCATTGAGCGGAAACGAAATGATTGAATTTGTTGCAGCACTATTTATGTTAGGTGGAGCAATTATGGCAGTAATTAGTGCAATCGGAATAATTCGCTTCCCCGATGTATATACTCGCTCTCATGCTGGTACAAAAAGTTCTACTTTAGCAGTCTTGATGACTTTATTAGGCGCTTTTATTTACTTTGCTTCTGAACAAGGGTTTTATAGTGTACGTCTTTTATTAGGTATAGCTTTTGTATTCTTAACTGCTCCAGTGGCTGGACATTTAATAACAAGAGCGGCTTACCGTGCGAGTGTGAAAATGGCTGATACAACAATAGAAGACGAATTAAAGGATGTTATCAAGGAAGTCCAAGAAGAAACGCAAGAAGAAAAGAAAAGTATAGAGGAATTTAAAGAAAATACAGATGAAGTAAATGTTGAAAAAATAGACAAAAATGATTCGAACGCAGAGAGAAACGTGAATAGTTGAGACTCCATCCATTCCTTGGGTGGAGTTTTTAAATTAGGTACTTGTGGATAACGAAATAATTAAATAGCCACTTTTGACTCCATCGTCCATCAACTAGGTGACTTCACGAATCGCCCTACGATAAAGAAGACTGCCGAATGTATTATATGAGGCTTAGTCGCACTTATACCCTTGCGGTGAAAAGAAGACTGCCGAATGTATTATATGAGGCTTAGTCGCACTTATACCCTTGGGTGAGCACCTCATCGTGATACCTTTATCTCAAAGGAAAAGGAAGTTCTACTACTGTCGAATCACTCGCTGCGTTGCTAAACGATCGCTTTCACCTTTATCTTCGTATAGTTCCTCACATAGATGGAGAAAGTAAATATAGAAAATAAGTTTTAAAGGGGTTATAAAGTGGTTAAATTAGCGATTATATATTATAGTGCAACTGGAACAAATTATCAGATGGCAAAGTGGGCAGAAGAAGCCGGGAAAGAAGCAGGAGCTGAAGTGAAAGTTTTAAAAGTTCAAGAACTGGCTCCACATCAAGCAATCGAATCTAATCCAGCTTGGAAAAAGAACGTAGAAGAAACAAAGGATATACCAGTGGCTTCTTCGGATGAACTAGAATGGGCGGATGCAATACTTTTTAGCACGGCTACTCGGTTTGGAGGCTATGCGTCGCAAATGAAACAATTCTTAGATATACAGGGAGGGCTTTGGGCAAAAGGCGCTTTAATAAATAAGACTGTCAGTGCAATGTCTTCTGCTCAAAATGACCATGGAGGACAAGAGGCAAGTATCTTAAGTTTTTATACTTCATTAATGCACTGGGGAGCGATTATTGTTCCTCCTGGATATACTGACCCAGTACTTTTCACCACAGGTGGTAATCCATATGGAGCAAGTGCTACGGTAGATCAAGATGGGAACTTTACAAAGGATGTTCAACCTGCAGTTTCTGTACAGACAAAAAGATTAATTGAAATAACTAAAAAAATAATTTCAGAGTAATGTTTGTAGAGCTGATTAGCGTTAAACGTTGATAAGCTCTTTTTTTCGTTTTAATATATTGGATAAGGGAATGCTACAAATAGTAGGAGGATATTGCCATGGTAAAACCAATACCAAAAGAAGAAGGTCTTGATCATACAGTTGCTTGGATGAATGAAGGGTATTTATTTCTCTCCAATCGTATGAATCAATTTAACTCAGATGTTGTAGAAACGAAGATACTTGGAAAAAAGTTTATAGCAATGCGTGGACCTAAAGCGGCTGAGTTATTCTACGATTCATCCCGTTTTATTCGTTATGGTGCAATTCCCAAAAATGTAGCAGATGTAATCATTGGAAAGAATAGTGTATTTCAATTCGATGATGGACAACATCATAAACGAAAACAAATGCTGATAAATGTAATGAATGAAGAACAGCGAATAAAACTAGAACAAATTAGCAGGAATCAATGGAAAATTGCTATAGAACGTTGGGAACAAACTGGTGAAGTAGTATTGTTAGATGAATTGGAACAATTATTCACCATTATTGTTTGTAATTGGATAGGCATTCCTTTGTATGCCAAAAATGTTTCCTTACGTACAAAAGATATTCGTTCCATGCTGACGGCTTTTACAAACAAAGGATTAAATTATTTCCAGGGAAATCAAGCGAAAAAGCGGGCGCTTAAATGGATATCTTACATTATTAGACAAGTACGAACAGGTAGAATCCACCCACAAGAGCAATCTCCCTTGTATCAATTAGCTTGGTATGAACGTTCTAACGGTAAATTATTATCTATTCCAAATGCTGCGGAAGAGGTATTAAATATAATACGTCCGTTTGTTGCAATTACAAGATATGCTTGTTTTAGTCAATTAGCATTACTAGAAAATCCAAATGTAAGGCAAAGACTTCGTAAAGATTCACAATATGTCAGCTGGTTTATTCAAGAAGTGAAGAGATTTTATCCTGCAGTTCCTTTTGTTATAGCAAAGGCACGAGAGAGTTTTATTTGGGAAGATATCTATTTTCCAAAAAACAGACTTGTCTTGCTAGATTTATACGGATCTAATCATCATCCAGATACGTGGGATGAACCAGAAAATTTTGTACCTGAACGGTTTCAATTTTTAGATGAAAAAGACCGTTACAGACTTATTCCACAAGGGGCGGGTGACTTAGAGTTCGGTCACCGTTGTGTGGGAGAGGAGATAACAACACAAATGATGCGAATAAGCTTGGAGTACTTGTTGCAATTAGATTATGATTTGCCTGATCAAGACTTGAATTTTAAGCTCAATCAAATCCCTGCTCAACCTAGTAAAATTAGATTGCAAAATATACGGAATAAAGGATAATCAAAAAAACGAGTCAGTCCCATAATGAGTTTTTTTGGCTTTAGAAGAGTCGCGGTTTCCAGTATAATAGAAGTCATTGTTTTTTCCTATATTCCGAACATGAAATAAAACTATTACCAAATAGTCGTTTTTTTAAATAGACATAGCAGTTACAAAATTGATTCAAATATATATATATAATATCCGAACCAAGAGAATAAGTTATAACAAAAGATTTTGGTCAAAAGACGAATGATAGCTAAAATAAGCGTAAGAAATATACGGAGACTCCTTGAAATCAAAAGACGATTTTCCGTGTGTTGCAATGCTGCCTAGGTCTTCCTTGTCCTGTGGGAGTGAGGCCCCGATGCATAGGCATTCGGAGGCTCACCGGCCGCCTTAGGATAAGCAGAGTACATTTCTGAAACGAGTATCATAACCAGTTCATTCAGATTATCTTTTGAGTAAATACTTTTGTGCCAACCTAGGATGGTTCGGATATTTTAATGTTAATCCATAATCTCTCCAATAATCTCATAAGAGCGAAGACGTGCCTTCATATCATATATTTGGGAGGTAATAATCATCTCGTCAGCATCTGTTTCTTTACGAAATGCTTCGATTCCTTTTTTGATTGTTTCTTTACTGCCGACTATCGTTGTACGAGGATCAAGAGATTCTTCGACAGCAGCTTTCTCCATTGGAGACCATATGGTGTCCATATTCTCTACAGGTGGCTGAAGCTTCGATTCTTTTCCTCTACGTAAATTAAGAAATTGAATACGGTGGGAGTTAGCTAAGTAATCTGCTTCTTCATCCGTATCTGCGGCAATAACATTTATCCCCACCATTGCATAAGGCTTATCCATTATTGTAGATGGCTGGAAATTTCTTCGATATAACTGTATCGCTGGTACTGTATACTGTGGTGCGAAATGAGAAGCAAATGAGAAAGGAAGTCCTTTTTCAGCTGCTAATCGAGCGCTAAAGTCACTAGATCCTAGTAACCATATGGGAATATCCAAGCCCTGACCAGGAACTGCTTTTACTTGTGATACAGGATCATTAGAAAAATAATCTTGAAGTTCGTTTACTTGCATTGGGAACTCTTCAGATCCTGCATGTAACGTTCTTCTTAATGCGTAGGCAGTAGCTTGGTCGCTTCCAGGAGCTCTACCCAGACCAAGATCAATTCGTCCTGGATATAGAGATTCCAATGTTCCAAATTGCTCTGCAATCACAAGAGTAGCATGATTCGGCAACATTACTCCGCCGGATCCAATACGCATATGATTAGTATGACCAGCTATATGTCCTATTAGAACCGACGTTGCAGAACTACCAATACCCTGCATATTGTGATGCTCTGCTAGCCAATAACGATTGAAACCTAACTTTTCTACATGTTGTGCTAATCGCACACTGTCTTGGAAAGCTTGTTTGGCATTAGAACCTTGAACAATAGGTGCTAAATCTAATACAGAGAGTGGTATATCTTGAAATGTTTTGTGTTCGTTGTTTGTTAACATCAAGTAACCTCCTTGCTTTCTAGGTTATGAGAACAATGATAAGTGTTTCTTCTTTTAGAGTCTACTTATTTGTTTGGGATTATGAGAGTTACCAATATAACGGAATAATAGGAAAAATCAACTAACTTACGAAAAAAGAATGTTCTTAAAAATTGAAAAAGAAAACGACTGTTTGATAAATCAGTAATAAGAATAGTAGTATTCAGGCTCAATTACGCCATATCTGATTCGAAATCGATTTTTAGCATAAAAAATTTTAAAAATTTAAAAGTTAATATGTTAACGATGGTAGCGATTACATTTTGAGAAGCAAGAATAAATCAATAAAAACATGTAATCAGAATTTTATGTCTAAATTGAATTTATGATATAATAACAAAACAACATGCGTTGTCCTTCAAAAAACAGATTGATTTAAAACGGAAACTATACAAGAGAGGAGCTGTTGTGATGAGTAAACAAGGATATCCTGATCAACAGGGACTATATCATCCAGACTTTGAACATGAAGCATGTGGAATAGGGATGATTGCCAATATAAATGGTAAGAAAACTCACAATATAGTACAAAATGCGATTAATATATTGTGTAACCTAGAACATCGAGGTGGACAATCAGCAGATACAAGCACGGGTGATGGGGCTGGTATTATGACCCAAATACCCGATCGTTTCTTTCAACTTCAATGTGTGAAAGAGAATATTCACTTACCTCGTGAAGGTGACTATGGCGTAGGGATGATTTTCTTACCTAGAGATCGTCAATTAAGAATGACTTGTAGAAAAATGATAGAACAAATTGTTGAAGATGAAGGACAAACATTTCTAGGCTGGAGGCCTGTACCAACGAATGAATCTTTTATAGGGAAAGTTGCATCTAAGAGTGCTCCATCGGTTCGACAATTTTTTATTCAATGCTCGGATAGCATTAAGGATCAGATGGAATTTGAACGTAGATTATTTGTGATACGTAAATGCATCGAAAATATTGTTGCAGGTCAACCAGAATATGAGGATGTATACATTTGTAGTTTATCTACAAGAACAATTGTTTATAAAGGTATGTTAGTACCGGAACAATTAGATGCCTACTATATTGACCTCAACCATCCAGATTTTAAATCTGCGTTAGCACTCGTTCACTCACGCTTTAGTACCAACACATTCCCAAGTTGGAAAAGATCTCACCCTAATCGATATACCATCCATAATGGAGAATTTAATACGTTACGCGGTAATGTAAATTGGATGCAAGCCAGAGAACAACTCTGTGTATCTGATCATTTTAGTGAAGAAGATTTGGAAAAAATATTACCAGTTATGGATACAGATGGAAGTGATTCCTCTATATTTGATAATACATTTGAATTTTTACATCTTTCAGGAAGATCATTAGCTCATACGGCAATGATGATGGTTCCAGAACCTTGGTCGAATGATGACAATATTAAAGATGAAAAGCGTGATTTTTATGAATATCATAGTACATTAATGGAACCATGGGACGGTCCAGCTGCACTAGTGTTTACGAATGGAAGCCAAATCGGAGCATGTTTAGACCGGAATGGATTAAGACCAGCAAGATATTATGTTACAAAGGATGGAATGGTTGTTTTAGGATCTGAAGTAGGGGCATTAGATATTTTTGCTGATGATATCTTGTATAAAGATCGTTTAGCACCAGGAAAAATGTTACTTGTTGATTTAGAAAAAGGAGTTATCGTTCCTGATGAAACGATAAAAATGCAAATATCCTCTGAAAAACCTTACAAAGAATGGCTAAAAAATAAAGTTGATTTGCAAGACCTTCCGAAACCGACAAGTGATTATCCTGTTAACCACGGTGATAAATTGTTAGAACAGCAGTTAGCTTTTGGTTATACACAAGAAGAATTAAATAAAATTATGAAACCATTAGTTTCAGATGGAAAAGATCCAGTAGGTTCGATGGGGTATGATTCGCCTTTAGCAGTCTTATCGAAACGCCCTCAACTGCTATATAATTACTTTAAACAACTGTTTGCTCAAGTAACTAATCCACCTTTGGATGCGATTCGAGAGAAGATAATTACAATGGTGGAGACGACAATCGGAGCTGAAGGGAACTTAACGAAGCCTACAGCGGATAATTGTAGACATATTCGTCTAGAGACACCCGTTTTACGTAATGAAGAGTTAGAAGCAATACGACATCAGCGCTTAGAAAGGCTATCCGTAGAAACGCTATCTACATTGTTTGATACTGAAAAAGAAGGAAATATGAAAGAAGCGCTTGATACACTATTTGTACAGGCGGATAGAGCAATGAAGAGAGGCGTCAGTTTACTTATCCTGTCAGACAGGGGAGTAAATGAGAAACAAGCAGCAATTCCAGCCTTGTTAGCAGTTTCTGGTTTGCATCATCATTTGATTCGTAAGGGAGTTCGTACGAAAGTTAGTTTATTAGTTGAGTCAGGAGAGCCTAGAGAGGTACATCATTTTGCAGCTTTATTAGGATATGGAGCAGAAGCGATTAACCCTTATCTTGCTTTCGATACGTATTTTAATTTATTCCAAGCGGATGAAATAAAGGTAGATTCAGTAGATGAGGCGTATACGAGATATATTACTGCTGTAACTGACGGAATTATCAAAATATTATCTAAAATGGGCATTTCTACAATTCAAAGTTATCGTGGTGCTCAAATTTTTGAGGCGGTAGGTATACATCAGGATGTTACCGATTATTACTTTACTGGAACAGCTTCTCGATTAGGGGGCATTAAGCTTGATACTATCGAAAAAGAAGCAATGATGAGACATCAGCTAGCATTTGCAGAAGCTCGAGATGGAAAACGTAATTTAATACCTGGTGATGAGTTCCAATACAGAGTTAATGGTGAAGATCATCAATATAATCCACAGACGATTCAAACATTGCAACATTCTGTAAGATCCAATAACTACGAGCTCTTTAAAGAGTATTCTAATATGCTTACCGATGATGCATTAAACTTACAATCCTTGCGTGGATTAGTAGATTTTAAAGACAGGACGCCGGTACCAATTGAAGAAGTAGAGCCTGTAGAAAATATTGTAAAACGATTTAAAACAGGAGCAATGTCTTTTGGATCGATTAGTAAAGAAGCACATGAAGCTTTAGCGATCGCAATGAATCGATTAGGTGGACGCAGTAATACTGGAGAAGGTGGTGAGTCCATCGATCGGTTTATACCAGATGAAAATGGTGACTTAAGAAGAAGTGCCGTAAAACAAGTTGCCTCTGGACGTTTTGGTGTAACTAGTAATTATTTAGTAAATGCAGATGAGATTCAAATAAAAGTAGCACAAGGAGCCAAACCAGGTGAAGGTGGCCAGCTCCCTGGCAAAAAAGTATACCCATGGGTAGCGGAAGTGCGTGGATCAACTCCTGGAGTTGAATTAATCTCTCCACCACCTCACCACGATATTTATTCCATCGAAGATCTTGCGGAATTAATCTATAACTTGAAAAATGCCAATCCTAATGCGCGTATTAGTGTAAAACTAGTGGCAGCTGTAGGAGTTGGAACAATTGCAGCAGGTGTAGCGAAAGGAAGAGCGGACCATGTTGTGATTAGTGGTTATGATGGCGGTACAGGTGCAGCACCTCGTACTAGCTTGAAGCATACTGGACTTCCTTGGGAAATTGGTTTGGCTGAAACACATCAAACATTATTATTAAACGGATTACGTGACCGTATTACTGTGGAAACAGACGGTAAGATGATGACTGGTAGAGATGTAGTTGTTGCTGCTTTATTAGGAGCAGAAGAGTACGGCTTCTCTACAGCGCCATTGGTAGCATTAGGCTGTGTAATGATGCGTGTTTGTCACTTAGACACTTGCCCAGTTGGAATTGCAACACAAAATCCTGCTTTAAGAGAAAAGTTTTCTGGTGACCCGGATCATGTCGTTAATTTCATGCAATTTATCGCTCAAGAAGCCAGAGAGATTATGGCATCACTTGGCTTCCGTACGATTAATGAAATGATTGGACGCTCCGATGTGCTAGAGGCAAAACAGCTGGATCATTGGAAAGCGAAAGATATTGATTTATCTGCATTATTATATAGACCGGAGCTACCTTTTAAAATAGATCAGTATGCAACGCAACAGCAGGATCATGGTATTGATAAAACATTGGATTATCAGGAGTTACTACCGATTTGTGAATCGACAATAGAAGATGGAACACCTATAGAATTTTCAGTTGCCATTCGAAATATTAACCGTGTAACAGGGACTTTATTAGGTCACGCGATTACAGAAAAATATGGTGAACATGGTTTACCTGAAGATACGATTAAACTAAACTTTAATGGTTCCGCAGGACAAAGTTTCGGTGCATTTATTCCAAAAGGAATGTCTCTAAAATTAATAGGAGATGCCAATGACTTTGTTGGTAAAGGATTGTCTGGTGGAAAAATAATCGTTAGACCATCTTCAACGGTTACATTTGAGCCCGAAAAGAATATTATCATAGGAAACGTCGCATTTTATGGTGCATCTGCAGGTGAAGCATACATTCGAGGCATAGCAGGAGAACGTTTTGCAGTTCGAAATAGTGGAGCGTCGATTGTTGTAGAAGGTATCGGTGATCATGGCTGTGAATATATGACTGGTGGCCAAGTAATCGTCCTTGGAAAAACCGGTAGAAACTTTGCTGCTGGTATGTCAGGTGGAGTTGCTTATGTATTTGATGAAAAAGACGAATTTAATAATATGGTAAATAATTCTCTCGTTCATGTTGAACGTGTTACGGATGAAAAAGAATTGGTAGACTTATACAATTCAATTGAAAAGCATGTGGAATATACAGATAGTGGTCATGCTGCAAGAATCCTTTCGTATTGGGAAAAATATTCAACATCATTTATTCGTGTAATTCCAAAAGCATATTTAGCAATGAGAGAACGTATATCCATGTTAATGAATACAGGATTAACTAAATATCAAGCAGAACTACAAGCTTTTGAGGAAACCAATCAAATTAAAGTACAAAAAGATAAGGTGAACGTATAAGTATGATTCATGTCAGCAGAAAGGGAGGCTTTTGATGGGAAAACAAACAGGTTTTATGGAGTATGAAAGGCAAGCACGTCCTGGCAGAAATCCACAAGAGCGTGTTAAAGACTGGAACGATTATACGGCTCCGATGTCAGATGAGGAAGTGCAAAAACAAGGTGCTCGTTGTATGGATTGTGGTGTTCCTACATGTCATCAAGGAATTGAGATAGCAGGGGTAACATCAGGTTGCCCTGTCTATCACTTAATTCCAGAGTGGAATAACCTAGTGTACGAGGGGAAATGGCGAGAAGCACTAGATAAGGAACATCAGATGAATAATTTTCCTGAGTTCACTGGGATTGCATGTCCGGCGCCTTGCGAAGGCGCGTGTGTGTTAGGAATTAATGAACCTGCGGTAGCTATTCGTACGGTGGAAAGATCAATTATTGAAAAAGGATTTGAGGAAGGATGGGTTGTACCAAACCCACCAAAAATCCGTACCGGTAAACGTGTAGCAATCGTTGGGTCTGGTCCTGCCGGTTTAGCTGCAGCCGATCAGTTAAACAAAGCAGGACATTCTGTTACAGTTTATGAGAGAGACAAGCGCGTTGGTGGACTTTTAACATATGGGATTCCAGAAATGAAACTATCTTATGATATTGTAATCAGGCGTGTGTCCATTTTAGAACAAGAGGGCATTGAGTTTATTACGAATACGGAAGTTGGTAAAGATATTACCAATGAAGAGTTACAAGAGATATATGATTCTGTTGTACTCTGTGGCGGAGCAAGCTTACATCGTGACATGCCAGTGGAAGGTAGTCATCTTAAAGGAGTACATCCTGCTATGGACTTTTTACATGCAAATGTTGAAAGTTTACTAGATTCTAATTTGGAAGATGGGAATTATATATCTGCAAAAGATAAGGATGTTATCGTCATTGGTGGTGGTGATACAGGAACGGATTGTCTTGCTACCTCAGTTCGTCATAATTGTAAAAGTCTTACACAATTTGATATCTATGAAAAACGTAATCTCTTACGTGATGAAGAAGCTAATCCATGGCCCCAATATCCGAAAATTCATCGTGTGGAGTATGGTCATAAAGAAGCTGAAGCGCAATTTGGTGATGATCCACGTGCTTTTGCAGTTCAGACTACAAAGTTTGTTGGCGATGAAAATGGTCATGTTAAAGAAGTACACACGATTAATGTAAAAACACGTTATGAAGGTGGAAAAAAAATACGTGAAGAAATACCAGGAACAGAAAAGGTTTGGCCAGCAGATTTAGTATTAGTTGCTATTGGTTTCCAAGGTCCAGATCAAGGGCTAATAGAATCTCTAGATGTAGAAACTACAACTCGTACTACTGTAAAAGCAAAATACGGCGAATTTCAAACGAATATTGAAGGTGTTTTTGCAGCCGGAGATATGCGACGAGGACAAAGTCTAATCGTTTGGGCGATCAATGAAGGTCGAGGAGCGGCACGGGAGTGTGATCGTTTCTTGATGGGAGATACGATGCTTCCATAAATATTTATTATAAAATGTCTAAAAGCACTCCTGTTAGTCAAAATTAACAGGGAGTGCTTTTATATTTTTAATTGAATCAATTTCATAATTGCTAAGTTAAAAAACGAACCTTTTGTGATGGTTATATAATAATGTTTGAATTATAGCATTAACTTTGGCGTTTATTGTAATAAAAGACGGCTATCTCTGCTCAGAATAGCGCGAGCTGAAGATCCATTTAAAAGTGTTCTTCTTTTCAAGTATATTGAAGCTGTGTCTACGGAATTCGTCTGTCTGTAATGGAAATTAAACAAAGACTCAATTAGCTAAATTCTTGAAAAACTATTTGATATACAAATCTATATCAAGTAATATAGTGTAGGAGTAAAAATGGAAATGAGGGTTATTGATGAGTAAATCATCTATATATGGCTTAACGTATGAAAAGTTGAAAGATTGGCTAATGGAACACGGTGAGAAGCGTTTCCGTGCAGAACAAGTATGGAATTGGCTTTATAAAAAGAGAATTAATAATTTTGATGAAATGAATAATGTGAATCAATCAGCAATTCAATTGTTAAAAGATAACTTTGTGTTACATACAATGGGTGAGGAGATACGCCAAGAATCTCAAGATGGCACTATAAAGTTTTTATTTAAGCTGGAAGATGGGAACTTAATTGAGACTGTATTGATGCGATTCCATTATGGCTTATCGGTTTGTGTAACTACCCAGGTCGGTTGTAATATTGGCTGTACCTTCTGTGCTAGTGGTCTTTTGAGGAAAAGTAGGGATCTCTCTAGTGGAGAAGTTGTAGAGCAAATTATGAATGTACAAAAACATCTCGATGAACGTGGTGAAAAGGAACGAGTAAGTCACATTGTTGTAATGGGGATTGGCGAACCATTTGATAATTATAAAAATCTCATGGACTTCTTGTACACAGTCAATGATGACCGAGGGCTAAATATTGGTGCAAGGCATATAACGGTATCTACTAGTGGATTAGCACATAAAATCTATGAGTTTGCAGACGATCCAATTCAAGTAAACTTGGCTATCTCATTACATGCACCTAATGATGAGCTACGCACGAAAATAATGAAGATCAACCGAGCTTTTCCAATAGATAAGTTGATGAAATCTGTTGAATATTACTTACAGAAGAAAAATCGCCGAATTACGTATGAATACATTATGTTAGATGACGTAAATGATCATAAGAAAGAAGCGATAGAACTAGCGAATTTAATTAAAAATCATCGTCATCTTGCTTATGTTAACTTAATTCCATATAATACGGTAGATGAACATATTGACTATCGTCGTAGTAAATCAGAAAATATTCAAGCTTTTTATGAAACATTAACGGAACAGGGTATTAACTGCGGTGTTCGTTGGGAAAATGGCGCAGATATTGACGCAGCATGTGGACAACTACGAAGTAAACAAATTAAGAAATCAAAAGCAGTCTAAGTTTAATAAGAAAGCTTCCTTTTCGATAAGGGAGCTTTTTATATATGGAGGAGAGATGGTGCATGTTCATTAGAGAAATTGAGGAAAAAGATAATTATCAAATTGAAAACCTAATAAAAGATTCATTGGAATCGCTAGATCTTGATCGAGAAGGGACGGCTTATTATGATCCGGAATTACCCCGTTTATCTACTTACTATAATTCAATTAAAGATGCTTCGTACTGGGTAGCGTGTGAAGGTGAAGAAATAATTGGGGGAATTGGTATTGCCCCGTATGTAATAGAGAAAGGTGTATGTGAATTACAAAAATTTTACGTCCGCCAAGATCAACAAGGTAAAGGAGTTGGTAGAAGGTTGTTAAATACTGCTTTGGACTTTGCTAAAAAGAAATATAATCAATGTTACTTAGAAACCAGACATGAGCTAATACAAGCCAATAAATTATACGAACAAAATGGCTTTGCTTTATTATCGAGTCCAATAGAAGGCTCAGAACATTCATTTATGGATCGTTGGTACATAATTGAACTATAGTATTATATTCTTCTCAGAGAGTATCATATGAAGCAAATTTTGATATTAGTTTATATTAAATAGTCCAGAGTAATGTTTTAATTAAATCTGGACTATTTAATTGCTACGTTGGATTTTCATTTTCAATAGTTAGTATTTCCTCTTGGTCGGTAGAGCTCGTACTATTGAATAAGTGTACTCTATTTTTCCCATTATTTTTCGCCTTGATTAATAGTTCGTCAGCTTGGATATAGGCTTTTCGAATATCATTGTTTTCTTCGCTACGATAGTAATTTAAACCAAATGTAGCAGTGTAGTCTACATCAATAGTATTTCCCCTGTATTCTGCTGGTGCACTAGTTCGTTCTACTTCTTCTTTTAGAAGCATAACAAGTTTTTGACACTCCTCATATGTTCTATTTGTTAGTATAATTGTAAATTCTTCTCCACCACTACGAAATACATAATCATGGTGATTAAGTTTACTTTTAATATGGTTGGCAAAGTGTTGAATTACCTTATCACCCACGTTGTGGTTATACGTGTCGTTAATTCGTTTGAAGGTATCAATATCGGTTACAACTATGCCTACATACTGTTCAGATTCATTGAGTTCGTTCATTATCTTATTCATATAGGTGCGATTATGTAGTTTTGTAAGGAAATCAGTATACGCCATTTGTTCAAATCGATCTCTTTCTATCTTATGTTGTAGAGTTCGAGATTGAAGAACTGCTGATCGGCTTACTAAGTAGTTTAGTATAAACAATCCAATAAGTGCTTCCCAATGTTGTTGTGTTAAAAATAAAAAAAGTAAACCATTGGAAATAGCACCTTTTAACGTGTCTAACATGCTTTTTCCTTTTATAAACGCCCATGCATCTTGGCCAGTACTAATATTGCCTGCAAAATGGAATATTATAAGTAATAGAATAGAAGATAAAATATCAATCATAATAACTATAGGTATTAATAAAAACCAGAAACCAAATTTAAGATGTTCAAGATATGGATAGACAGTAAAAAAGCAATAGTATCCAAATACGTTAAGAAGAGTAGGTCCACCGATGTTATAAAAAGTATGAAGAAATTCATCTTCATCTGCTGTGCCATTTTTCTTACGAATAAAATACACATAAAATCTGCTAAATACTTCAAAAATAAATAATCCTAGCGGTCCAGTATATAAAACTAAAGATAAATTATATGAGATACTGTAGTCTACATTTACATTCCCAGTTCTCACAATTGTTTTCAGATTGGAATATAAAGCTGTAAACAAGAAATATACTAAAAAGATGAGTAGATAAGTAGAAATATTAACATCAATTGGTCCAGATATAAATGCAACAGTTATTGCGGAAGCGAAAATAAATAGTATAAAAAAGCGTAACCGGTACATAGAATTAATCCTTTCCAAAGTTGATTTTTTAGTAGATAGATAATAGGCTATTCTACCTATGTTTAAATATAATAGCACATAAAGACCGTAATTGTAAGAAATTATTGTAAAATTTAACAATTTAATTTTAAAGGATAAAAAGTTCATTTTAATTGGTAGTAATCAACATTGCTTTTTGTATACATGTATACAAAATAAGTAAACAAAAGTAAACTTATAATGTATACATGTAAACAAATAAGAAAACATATTGACACGCCAATGTTTTCAAAAAGATTACAAGTATACAACAATATAAACTTTATGAAATTAGTACTTGAGGTTTTCATTTAAAAAAGCTATGCTAGATTCGTAGGTTAATAGAAGAGAGGAGTAATATGATGACAAAATCAAGAATTGCTGCAGTAGATGTAGGAAATGATGCTTTAAAAGGAAACTATGGAAAGTTAGAAAATGAATTATATATTCCGAATGTTATTGCTCCAGATTTAGAAGAAAGACCAGTAATTGGAATTGAAGAGTTGGATGATAAGGAGATACTAGAGAATATACATATCCGAATTCACTCTCCTGCCCTATCAGAGAATAACCTTATTTATAGAGTAGGGAGCTTGGCGACAAAGACAACTAATTCACAAGAGTTAGATCAAGGCAGTAGTAAATCAGAAGAGGACCAAACATTGATTATGTTGTTAACTTCATTGGCACTAGATGCTGTAAGTACCAGTGATTTTGAAGAGAAAAATGGAGTAACTGATGCAAACTATACATTAGGTACCGGCTTACCACTTCGTGAAGTAAAAGAAGGAAAAGACGTAGCTTATCGTTCCCACTTATTAAGTTCAGTTCATCAAGTTGAATTTCTTGTAACACCAAAATATCAAGGTAAAAAAGTCAATATAAAGTTTGATGAAGTTAAAGTATATCCAGAAGGATTCGCTGCTTATGTGAATTTAATAATGGATAATGATTTAAAAGTTATCAACAAAGATTTAATAGATAAACAAATTCTTATTCAAGATATCGGTGGTTTATCCACAGATATTGCTGTTATTCGAAATCGGAATGTGGATGATGATAAAGCACAAGGATTTAATTTAGGTGTGTCTGAATCGTTGGAACAAATACGAGAAGAAATCCGGACTAAACACGGAGTAGAATTAGACAGTCGTCGAGATGTAGTAGACATTATAACCAGGAAAAATGATCGGAATCATATTATGGTAAAAGGAAGTCGTACGAATGTCCATGATATTACAGACCATATACTGTTAGAATTAGCGAAGAAAGAGTATCGTTATTTAAGAAATGTATGGGCGAAAAATTCTCAATCAGAAATTTGCTACTTTGTGGGTGGCGGATCGGCTGTATTAAAAGATTATCTTAAAGCATTAAACAATAAATTAGATGGCTACAATATTGAATTCTTTGAAGATGAAAATGAGAGCATTTGGATGATGGCGAATGCATATTATAAGCTAATCACCGACTTTGTGCGAAAATCTACTCCACAAGTAGATAAAGAAAAAAAGACTACGAAATCAAAATAAGGTGATTAAATGGTAAAGAAAATTGAAAGAGGTCAAACGATAACATTTCGAGTACCCTCTGACACCCCAGATTATTTGTTAAAACAATTGCAACAGTTGAAAGATATAGAAAGAAGAAACTTTTCGAGTAAAATAGCACATTTTGTTTTAAAGGGTATTCATGAGACGGTAGTTCGAGAAAGAGAGACTGTAACAGTTCCTTTGCCTAAACCATTAACAAGAGAGCAGAAAAGCTGGTTAAAGCATGAGCATTCAGAAGCTATGATTGGCTCTATTTTGTATCAGCTTCTAACAGACCCAAAAAGAGTTACATCTATAATGACAACGTTAAACAAAGATATTGAAGAAGCTGATCAATACCTAGGGCACGTAGAAGACCCGCCTGTAGAATTTCATGAATCTGCAGCTGCGACTGAATTTCGTATAGATGACTTCGATATTGGAGAGTTAGATGTTCATAACAACGAAGAAACTACAGAGGAAGAAGCAGAGGAAGAGGATCCGCTTGGAGATTTCTTCTCTAGTATGAATAAATAGAAAAAGCTGTCGGGAATTATTTATTTCCGGCAGCTTTTTTGATGATAAATATAATAAAACCTAAACTTTTCTGTTATCAATTGGGTAACAATAGTAAATGAAGAAGTGAAAAAGAGGCAATAATTTGGCAGATAGGGAGAAGAAAACTGCTCGAAGCAGTTCAGAATTAATCTTATTATCTAATTAAAACTTCATTAACAAGAAAATAACATACATATTTTTTCTTTATGTAGTCAACATATATTGTAAGACTAAATTAATGAGGAGGATTATTATGGAAAATAATCAAAAACAAAACGAACAAATGAATAGTAGTGCTGTTCCACCCCAAATGAATCATGGGGGACATGAAATGTTTGATGTTCATGAAGTCTTATCAGGTTCGATTAATACTATAAACACATATACACTTCTGAGTGAACAAATTAGAGACCCGGAACTTCGAGATATACTTGAGCGACAAAAATCGTTTATGAAAGAGGAATATAATATTACTTTAGAATGTTTTAAAACTGGTCAGGATCCTTCAATGCCCACCCAAAGTTATAAAATGAATCAAGATAATCAATTTACCTATGGATTAAAAGCGTCTCAACCAAAAAAACCAATGCAAGCAACAGCAGAAGTAAATGATGAAACAATAGCTCTTGGTATGTTAAGTGCTGTTAAAGCAAGTGTACCAGTCAAAGCTGGAGCAGCATTAGAAACCACGAACCCCGTTGTACGTAGAGTTCTTGCGGATTCACTTCCAAACTGTATTGAAATGGCTTATGAAATTTCTTTGTATCAAAACAAACATGGTTATTACCAAGTACCACAACTTACACCGCAAGATATGATGCAGATGCAGGAAGGATATGCACCTACTAATGTTCAATCACAAAACCCTAACAAGCCACCTTTACATTAAAAGAGTATGCCTCTTCTCTTTTGAAGGGGCTTTAAGATTTTCTTTTTTAGTCAATTGAAATAACAGTACTTAGAAAGGAGCTGCTCAGATCATGAATGAAGATAAAGAAATTAATTCAAATAGTAAAAACGATCAGTTAGAATATTATCGAAGTGCTGATAGTGAGGACAAAGAGCTCACCACTAATCAAGGAGTTAAGTTAACCGAAGATGAATTATCTTTAACAGCCGGTGAAAGAGGACCCACCTTAATAGAAGATTTCCATTTCCGTGAGAAAATGACTCACTTTGATCACGAGCGTATACCAGAACGTGTTGTACATGCGCGTGGTTTTGCTGCTCATGGGGAATTTCAAGTATATGAGTCAATGAAACCTTACACAAAAGCAAAATTTCTACAAGATCCAAGTATAAAAACACCTGTCTTTGTTCGATTTTCTACCGTTGTCGGTTCTAGAGGATCGATGGATACACCTAGAGATGCTAGAGGGTTTGCCACGAAATTCTATACAGAAGAAGGAAACTTTGATTTAGTGGCGAATAATATTCCAGTATTTTTTATTCAAGATGGTATAAAATTTCCAGATGTAGTTCATGCCATAAAGCCAGAACCACATAATGAAATGCCTCAAGCAAGTGCTGCTCATGATACATTCTGGGATTGGGTTTCTCAAAACCAGGAGACTGCCCATATGGTTATGTGGCTTATGAGTGATAGAGCTATTCCTCGGAGTTTCCGAATGATGGAAGGTTTTGGTGTACACACATTTCGATTTGTTAATGATGAAGGAAAAGCTCATTTTATTAAGTTTCATTGGAAACCAGTACTAGGCACTCATTCGCTAGTTTGGGATGAAGCCCAAAAACTTGGAGGGAAGGATCCTGATTATAATCGTCGTGATCTTTGGGAGTCGATTAACATGGGAAACTACCCTGAATATGAGCTTGGGGTACAAATTTTAGAAGAAAAAGACGAATTTGCATTTGATTTTGATATCCTTGATGCAACTAAAATATGGCCAGAAGAGGATGTTCCAGTGCGAATTATTGGTAAAATGACTTTAAACAGAAATGTAGATAATGTTTTTGCAGAGACTGAACAAGTCGCTTTTCATGTAGGTAATGTGGTGTCTGGAATTGATTTTACAAATGATCCACTGCTTCAAACGCGTTTGTTTTCCTATACGGATACACAATTACTTCGATTAGGAGGTCCGAATTTTCATGAGATACCAATTAATCGACCAGTATGTCCATTCCATAATAATCAACGTGATGGATTTCATCGGCAAACGATTAATAAAGGACAGGTTTCCTATAGAAATAATTCTCTAGCTAATAATTCACCCCATACTGTAGATGAAGAGAATGGTGGTTTTGCTCATTATCAAGAAAAAATCGATGGACGTAAAATTAGGGCAAGAAGCAAAAGTTTTGAAGATCATTTTAGTCAATCAAAGTTATTTTGGAATAGTATGAGTGATGCTGAAAAACAACATATTATTGATGCTTTTCGATTCGAACTAGGGAAAGTGCAACATAAACCAATCCAACAAAAGGTGGTTGATATGTTTGCTAAAGTTGATTATGAGCTAGCCAATGCAATTGCAGAAAAAATTGATGTAAATGTACCTTCAGCAGATGTTCAAAGTAAGGTGACAAAATCCTCCCCAGCATTAAGTCAAGAAAACACACCTAAGTTACCAAATACTCGAAAAATTGCTGTCATTATTTCAGAAGGATTTAATGGAGTCGAAGTAAAAAGAATTATTGAAAATATACAAGCAGCAGGGATTCAAGTAGCGATATTAAGTGATAAATTAGGTCCGATTTTAGCAGATGATAATAGTCAACTAGCATCTATGCATACGTTTGTTACAGATTCATCGGTAGTGTTTGATGCTGTGTATATTGCAGGAGGAACCAAAGCGGATAAAATGTTTGAGAAAAATGCTAAAATGTTTATGCAGGAAGCATTCGATCACTATAAACCAATTGGAGTCTCTAATGAAGGAGAACAATGGTTTAATCAAAAACAATTTCCAAGTAAATTAGGTGTCATTATAAGTACTCACCAACCGGAGCATTTTTCGAAGCAATTCATAGACGCAGTTGCCGCACATCGCTTTTGGAATAGAACAATATCATAAGTGTTTAAGAAGGGACCTAAGATATTCAAAAGGTTCCTTTTTATCCTGCATGTAACTGAATAGAGTATCTCCACTTTGAGACAATGAGGAGTAGCGAAAGTGGGTAAGTGGGAACGACACTCCCACAGAACGAAGTTTCACTTAATTATTTTATTACATATCCAAAAAATAAATATATTTTATCAATTTTTACCTTTCTTGATGCAAATAAATAACTTCACGTAAAAGTTTTATAAGATGTGGTGTGACAGTTAAGGTACCGATTTTTCTATGGGAAAAGGAATCTTCTTAAATAAATTACTTTAAATAGTTTGTAGCGTAAGTTGACTTATTAGATGAATAAAAATAAACAACAGAGTCAAGCTAATTACCGAAAGGAATGATATTGATGGAATGGGATTGGATTTGGAAAGCAGTATTAATTGTAGTTGCAGGAACCTTACTATTGCGTATAGCAGGACGAAAATCAATCTCACAAATGACACTTGCTCAAACAGTGATTATGATTGGGATTGGCTCATTATTAATACAACCTATTGCAGGAAAAAGTGTTTGGGTTACTATTGGTGTAGGACTAATTTTAATATTAACTTTAATTGTTATGGAATTTATACAAATAAAAAGTGATAAGTTAGAGAAATTTTTAACTGGAAAATCTATTGTTGTGATTGAAGATGGACTACTTAATGAAACAAATCTTCGTAAACTTCGATTAACTGTTGATCAATTGGAAATGAACTTACGACAACAAAATGTTTCTAGCATAAAAGATATTCGCTGGGCAACGTTAGAATCTAATGGAAGAATTGGTTTTATATTAAAAGAGGAAGCAAAGCCAGCTACAAAGAAAGATATTGAAGAATTGAAACAAATGCTTTTTCACTATATACCGAGAGAAAAACAAGCTGATTTCTCTGATGAACTATTTGTTGAGGTACGTCAAAAAGAACATAAGACAAGTCCTCCCAAACATTTGCGTTAAATTTATTTTTGTACTAATTAAATAAACGCTTCCCTAGCAATGAAAGAGGTATAAACCTTAATTAATAAGAAATCTGAATGTTACACTGTTTGATTTCCATTGCAAACAGTGTTGTTTAGCTAGCTTGAAAAAAAATACATAATTTCTGAATGGAAGTTTCAAGATCTGCTATTTTGAGTAGGAGGATGCCGTCTATTATAATCAGAGCTGGCTAGTCCTCTAAATCGGAATGTCATATGACGAATTAATTAAAAATATTAAAATTTAACAAATACAAACCAAGTATTGTTGGTTCTATTAGGATAGATCAGCAAAATAAAATATCAGAAAAGTTTCATTATCATCAGATTAGTTTCCTTCTTGAGCTTGATTTGTCATAATAGAAAAGTGGTAAAAAATTAGTTTTCGTTACTGGAAAATGATTTAATATAATTATTAATATCTATTGATTATAAAATTGTTATGTGCTAGAGTTTAATACAAGATATAGAAATCGATAACTAACAACAATACTATATATTGTGTTCTTGTTGAGGCAATGCCACAATGGTGTTTCATTGGTTTTCAAAGGAATAAAGTGAATATTCCAATAAACTTTTAGCTGGAAGAACGAGAATTTCTAGATGTTCAAATGGTAAGTTAAGAAGGTCTAACAAAAGCTGAAAAAGTTAAGAGACTACCTAACAAGAAGTAGTTTGATATCTCCTCGTGAAGAGATGGTGAAGATAGAGTAAATTATCTGTCATTAACAACCGATCTCTAGATAGGGAGATTGGTTTTTTTATTTATACATAATTTTTGATTTTTAGGAGGGCGTAAATATGACAATGGACATTGGAACAACGTTGGAAGCATCAGCTTGGCAAAAGGTAGAAAAAGCAAGTCAAAATCTGAATATAAACAAAGATGAATGGTATGAGAAAGCAGAGAAAATTATTCATACAAATAGTTCAGAAGCTAAGTTAGAGGATGCGCTTATTAATGTTGCTTTAGAAAACATGGATGAAGCTAGTCCTAATTGGGGTTTTGCGGCTGCGCGTATCTATGTAGAAAAATTATATCGTGAAGCTAGCAAAAATAGAGGTTATACAGAAGGGTCTTACGGCTCTTTCTACGCATTGTTAGAACAATTAACGGAAAAAGGTATTTATACGCCTAACCTTTTACAAAAATATGCTAAAGATGATATTGAAGCGTTCGGAAAAGCTATTCAACCTGAACGGGACCAATTATTTAATTATCTCGGAATATACACTGTAGCGACTCGTTATTTGGCTACCGATCATGAAAAAAATGTGTATGAATTACCTCAAGAAAGATGGATGGTCATTGCTATGCATATTATGCAAGATGAACCAGCAGACAAACGTCAAGAGTACGTTTTAGAAGCATATTGGGCGCTAAGTAATTTATATATGACAGTAGCTACACCAACGCTCACAAATGCTGGAAAGACACATGGTCAATTATCTAGTTGTTTCATAGATACTGTCGATGATAGCTTACAATCTATTTATGATAGCAATACCGATATTGCTAAGCTCTCTAAAAACGGTGGCGGTATTGGTGTTTATATGGGGAAAATCCGTGCAAGAGGTAGTTCTATTAAAGGATTCAAAGGAATGTCGAGTGGCGTTGTACCATGGATTAAACAACTGAATAATACAGCGGTAAGTGTTGATCAACTTGGTACTCGAAAAGGTGCAATTGCCATTTATTTAGATGTTTGGCATCAAGATATTGAGTCATTCCTTGATTTAAAGTTAAACAACGGTGACGATCGTATGCGTGCTCACGATATCTTTACTGGTGTATGCTTACCGGATTACTTTATGGAACAAGTAGAAAATCGCGGAGATTGGTACCTGTTTGATCCACATGAAGTAAGACAAGTAATGGGATATTCTCTAGAAGATTTCTATGATGAACAAAAAGGTAGCGGAAGCTTTAGAAGAAAATATGAAGAATGTATTGCAAATGAAGCGTTATCGAAACGTAAAGTGCCTGCTATTGAGATTATGAAACGTTTGATGAAATCACAATTAGAATCAGGAACACCGTTTATGTTTTACCGTGATGAAGTGAATCGTCAAAATGCAAATTCCCATGAAGGCTTAATCTATTGTTCTAATCTATGTACAGAGATTACACAAAATCAATCTCCAACCGAGTTCGTAGAAGAGTTCTTAGAAAATGAGAATACAATTGTAAAGAAATTTAAGTCTGGAGACTATGTGGTTTGTAACTTAAGTTCTGTTAATTTAGGTAGAGCAGTGAAAAACGAAGTACTAGAAAGACTTATTCCAATTCAAGTTCGTATGTTGGATAATGTGATTGATATAAATACATTACCAATTAAACAAGCAGAAATTACAAATAGAAAATATCGTGCAATTGGATTAGGAACGTTTGGCTGGCATCATTTATTGGCACTAAAAGGTATTGCTTGGGAGTCAGATCAAGCCGTTGCGTATGCAGATGAATTATATGAACAAATTGCATATTTAACTATTCAAAGCAGCATGGAATTAAGTAAGGAAAAAGGTCATTATCCAGTCTATGAAGGAAGCAAATGGCAAACCGGAGAGTACTTTGACCAAAAAGGATATACAGGAAGTAAGTGGGATGAATTAAAAGCTGATGTCAAACAACATGGGATGCGTAATGGATATCTTATGGCAGTAGCTCCAAATTCCACTACTGCAATGATTGCTGGTTCAACAGCTAGTATCGATCCAATCTTTCAGGTATTCTATTACGAAGAGAAGAAAGACTTCAAGATTCCTGTAACAGCACCTGAGTTAGATCATCGTACGTATAATGTTTATCGTCGATCTGCGTATATTGTGGATCAACGCTTTTCCGTAAAACAAAATGCGAAACGGCAGAAACACATTGACCAAAGTATCTCTTTTAACTTCTATGTTCCAAACACAATAAAAGCATCAGTATTGTTAGATCTCCATAAACAAGCATGGAGAGAGGGTTTAAAAACTACCTATTATGTACGTTCTACATCCAATGATATTGAAGAATGTGAGTGGTGTTCAAGTTGAGGATGATAATAGCCTATCTAACTTATAGTGGTAATACAGAAGAAGTTGCTTTGATGATCCGAGATTATTTACAAAAGGATGGAATTGAAGTGGATTTGCATCGAATCGGTATCGATGCTCCCTTCCATCCAGAAACGTATGATTTGGTGTTCCTAGGTACGTTTACTTGGGAGAAAGGAGCAACACCAGATGAAGTAAAAGACTTTGTCTGGGAAATTGGGTATAAACCATCAAATATGGTAATCTTCGGAACGGGAGATACGCAATTTGGTGGTGACGATTTATTCTGTAAAGCTGTGGATAAGTTATCTGTTTTTTATGGAAGCTCTCATCCTGTACTAAAAATTGAGCAGTCGCCAAGAGGATATCAGCAACGAGCTGTATATGATTGGCTAGAAGGAGTGTTACATCATGCAAAAAGTTATGCTTGAGAAAGCAAAAACATTAGAGCCTAGAAATCCTAATAAATCCACAAAGCTGTTTGGTGGAGAATCAAGTGGAATCCTAAATTGGAATGATATTGCTTATCCACACTGGTATAAAATGTACAAACGATTAGTAGGAAACTATTGGCAAGCAGATGAAGTAAATATGTCTAGCGATGTTAAGCAGTTTTCCACATTAAGTAAAGAAGAACAAGATGCATACCTAAAAATAATTGGATTGTTATCCACATTGGATGCACCACAGACAAGAACAGCATTATTAATTTCTTTATACGCAACCGATCCTTCTGTTCAGTCTATTATGGCGGTAATAGCCCAACAAGAGGCAGTTCATAATGAAAGTTATTCTTATGTATTGTCTTCCGTTGTTTCTTGGAATGAACAAAATGAAGCATTCCAGTTAGGAAGAACAGATGATTTATTATTAAAAAGAAATGAACAGTTAACAGAACAATACAATGCGTTTGTGGATAACCCAAGTATGGAAAATATGTTAAAGACGCTTGTGTATACTTCTCTATTAGAAGGAATGTTTTTCTACTCAGGTTTTGCGTTCTTCTACCATTTAGCAAGACAAAATAAAATGGTAGGAACTTCTACAATGATTAGTTATATTAATCGTGATGAGTTAGAACATGGACGATTTATAACCGAACTATTTCGAGCTACTTTAGCAGAAAACCCATCTTACAATAATGCTGAATTTATTGATTGGATCTATGATCGCTTCCAGCAATCTGTTGAGTTAGAGATAGAATGGTCTCACTACGTGTTAAATAATTTAGAAGGTATTGACATGGATGACATGGATGGTTATATCAAGTATCGAGCTAACAAAATGTTGAGAATGATGGGACTAGAAGAATTATATCCACAACATGTGGAAAACCCTATGAAGTGGGTCCGTGCATATGTGGATAACTTTGATGGTACGAAAACAGATTTCTTTGAACAAAAATCTCGTCAGTATACGAAAACAAGTGATTTAAATGGATTTGATGATTTATAAAAAAGCGGACATTAATAATCCGCTTTTTTAATTTGTGGATATCTATGTAATTTTATATAGTTAAAATAGACTGTGATTTATCGCAGCTACAGATTTTTCTTAATAAATTATCCACAGTAATACATATATTAGAGCGAATTACAAATAACCGAACTACATGATTAGATGGAGGTTAGATACAACTATCATGTAGTTCGGCTTTTAAAGTTCTACTCTTTCAGTACAGTTTTGTTTAAAACTATAAAACATCAAGCGATACTATCTCGCCTGTAACAGCATGTATACCGAAATTAGAATCTAGTTTTCCACAAAGGCGATAACGTGAGGTAGATTTGTCATATACATAGACCGGTGAAATATCAACATCAGGTAATAATTTTTCTATAGCTTCGGTTTCTGTTAACGTTGGAGTGTTTGCTGGGCTAAGAAAATCATACATATTTAATAAAGACTCGGTATCAACATAATTTAGTACATCTAACTTTTCAGAATCAATAACAACATTTATCTTATGTTCTATTACTTTACTATCTTTTTCCACAGGTAATAATTGACCGATAATATAACCAGCATCTCGCCATAATCCGGTTAGTCTCCATTTTCCGCTATCTTGTGGATAATTCATTTGTAAAAAATGAATAATCTTCTCGGTAATGGTAAGTTGATACTCTTTGGAAATAGGTAGATCATTATTAATTATGTCTGCTTGGCTAAATACTTCTGCTTCTGAAAATTCTAATTTTGGTTCCAGATTAACGGTTTGTAACGTCCCTTCTTTTGGCTCTGTCCAACGTAAAACTGTATCTTTTCCAATATAGGAGTTTGGCCGTTCCACCTCATTATAAGATAATGCTTTATTACCATCATTTGTTATAAATACAGATGAAACAACAAAGATAGGGATCCAAGCTTCTTTCTCTTCAGATGGGATCTCTATTAATTGAATTTGTTCTTCTGCAATTGGGTTGATGATATCGCTTGTTAAAGCAAACGGCTCCCAGTTGAGTTGTGATTCATCTGGGAATACGCCGTCTGTTGTAAATTGAACTAGCTTTCCTTCTTCATTAAATTTAATTTGTATTGATCCAGAAGGGAAAACGGAAATGTTATCCACAGATGCTTGGAATGTTAATTCTGTTTCACTTTGATCGATTAATGTAAATTGTCTTCCAAATTCTAATCCAGATTGTATCTCAACCCACTCAATAATAGTTTCTGTATCCTCTTGATTTGGAAAGAGATTCTCTTCTAAATTGTTATTATAATTAGTAAATAACATACGACGAACATTGCCGGAATCTAAATTTAAATCAATGTTAATCGTACTTAATTCAGCAACTTCTTCTGTATTATCATTAGTTGCAGAACTGCTAGGTTTCCAAGTCATCGACAATACGAATCCTGGTTTGTGTGAGTCCAATTTTTCTTGGAAAAATGAATGTGATTCTAAAGTATAATTCGATAGAAGCCACTTATTCTTCGTATCTTCAATAAGTTGTTTCACTTTTTTATTCATATTTACCCTCAATTCATATTATAGCTTAACCACAGTATAGCATTGTTTTCGTGTACTACAAAAGTAAAGCCAAAGCCGAATTCTTAGTACAATAAAAAATGAACTACCCTCCGGAGATGATAGTTCAGTAAACATTATATTATTACTTGAAGTATTGAATGAGTCCATTAGTAATTGCTGTTGCTACTCTCTGTTGATAATCATTTGTTTGCACAATTGAAACATCATATTGATTACTAATAAAACCAAGTTCAACTAATACAGACGGGGCGTTTGTGTCTCTTAACACCTTATAGTTTGCATGCATCGAACCACGGTTAGTAAGTTCTACAGAAGAAGCAATAGAAGACTGAATATCAGCTGCTAAAGGCTGATCATCCTTATGAGCATAATAAGCTGTTGTTCCGCTAACAGATAGCAATGGGAATGAATCAAAATGTATACTTATAAATGCATCTGTTTGATAGTCATTACTAATCCGTACACGTTCTTCTAAAGAAACAAAATAATCGCCACTTCTAGTAGTAATTACATTCGCTCCAGCTTCTTTTAATTGATTCACTACATGGTTGGAAGTGCTATACACGATATCTTTCTCCTGAACATCTCCAATACCAATTGCCCCAGGATCCTTACCACCATGCCCAGGGTCGATAACAATGGTATAACCAGCTAGAGAACCTGAACTTGCTGGTTGTTGTTGTGGAGGATTACTAATGTTCTCTTGACTACTACTCGAAGTCTCCTCGCTAACAACTCCTCCAACTTCTGTAGTTAACCAAGAAGCAATCCAACCTGTTTCTCCATTTTGTAACTTAATTTGGTACCAATCACCCTCAGAAGAAATCACATCAAATTCATCACCTTGATAGACAGAGTGTGTATTTTTATAATTCGTACCAGCTCCAGCACGAATCATTACACTTTCTGCTGCAACAGTTACAGTTAAGTTCTCTTTCATTTCAGGCGAAGTAGAAGCTGAGCTAGAAGTAGAAACTGGCGTTAAATGATGCTTCGCTACCCAAACTTCTTTTCCACCATAATAAGTTTGAACCCATCCATATTGCTCTTTAAAAGTCGTAAGCTGATTGCCTTTGACAAACTGACCTACAATTCTAGAATCATTAGAAGGAGCACTACGAATATTTAAAGTAGAAGAGCTAACTTCATATGTTTCTGTATCATTAGCATAAGTGATAACAGGTGATACTAAATAGCTAAACATGACAATCATCAATGCCATGCAAAATAATGTTGTAATAGATGTTTTCTTATTCATCGGTTCCTCCCCTTTTTGAGATTACTAGATTCTATGATAGTCTTAGGATAACCTAAAAATAATGAGAATAAACATAATTATAAAAAAACAAATACAACATCCTATTTAAAGTAACGCGAGAGAGGGAATATTAGCTTACATTTTTCCCTCTTATAGGAAATTAGATTCTCACTTAGGTCCCAGCAATTTTAGAATCATCTCTTATTATCGACGGATAGGGGATTGTTCTTTAGAAAAATCAATAAAAATTATTTGATTGAAGGTAAAAGGTGGGAGGCAGCTTGTAATGCCTGATGATCAATTGTGATCTCCCCTGGTTTACTTGCTTTTCCAATAACGTATCCTTTAAAATTCATCTGATAAAACTGACAAATATATTGAAATTGTTGTACTAAAGGTAAACCTTTAATCTGTGGAGTATCTCCACCAACAATTATTGCATATACGTCCTTTTTAGATAAAGCTTCTCTGAAATGCGCATAATTAGGATGTCTTAATATTTGCGACCAACGATCAATAAAAAGCTTCATTGGTGTTGACATACTATACCAATAAATAGGGGTAGCAAAAACAATCGTATCGTGTTGCAACAATTGATCAATCAGTAATTGATGATCGTCTTCTATTTTATCAAATCCTTCTTCATCATGGCGCTGATCAACAATTGGCTCGATTTGGTACTCTCGTAAATATATATGTGTACCTACTTCCTTTGGGACAGCACGATAGGTTAATAATTCTGTATTTCCATGCTCCCTTGTTGAACCGTGAAAAACAATTACACTCATGTATATCCTCCTCATTAAGGGAAATGTCTTTTGGTATAAATTTGTGTAAATAGACTGCTGTTTTAGAGTAATATCTTTGTCCAGTTTTAAGCACCTCGTACCTAAGTTAACATCGTATAATTCTGTTTTAAAAGAATTGTGAGCGATTGGCAAGGCGTCAACAGACAAAGACTTAGATAAACTTATGCTTGTGGAAAATGTTAATTGCTCCTACTGATCTCGTATCTATACTTTTGTCTCAGCCTTGTTGCTTCAAGGAAAAGTCTTAGCTAGCAAGGTTTGCTCTAATTTTTCTTATATGCAGTATATGTATCGACTCCATATAAAATGAAAGAAAGGTGAATGGAAATAATTTATCGTAAGAAAACATACAAAATCAAATCCGAAAATTTAGCTGTTTTTAATAATTTTTTTCACAAATATTTACTGCCTAATCAGTTAGAACACGGAAGTAAGTTAATCGGTAGGTGGGTGAATGAAAAGCAAACAGAAATAACAGCTATTTGAGCTTATACGTCGAAGGAACAGTATCAGGAAATTGAATCAAATATCCGCAATTCACCTCTCCACGCTAAAGCACAAGAAAAACGCGAGCAAATAGGAGAACTATTTGTTGATCATTCAGAATAATTTTTACTATCTATATCTTGCACTTTTAAAATTCATTACTATGAAAATGTAAATGTGAGTGAATCCAGCAGGGAATAGATGAGACTGTCCCTATGGAAATCACTCACACTTTTTATTTTACGCTCGTATCCATTTCCAAATTTCTTTAGGCGTTGCATTCTTACCATACATAAGAATACCAACTTGAAAGATTTTACCTGCTAGCTTCATAAATATAATAATGCTCACAATTAAAATGGCTAATGCAATTATAATTTCTATCCATGGCCACTCTTCTAAAAAGGTAAGCCGTAACAGTAGTACCCCAGGAGAAGTAAAAGGTATATACGTACTTACAGTTGCGACAATCCCATTTGGATCACTGATGACTGGACCGGCTAAAATGAATGGTAAGAATGGAAGCATCATTACCATGCCCTGGAAGTTTCCAGCGGTAGAGACATCAGCCATTGTTGCACCAATTCCTACAAAAATAGCAGCAAACATTAAATAGCTTAATAGAGCAATAAATACTAATAGGATGGTTTCAGGTACGAATATATACTCCAAAAGAGGAATATCGAGTTGCCATACAGCAACTGGAAGAATGATACCAATAAATACGACAACTTGAATTAATCCAAGTACAAAGTAACCAATAATTTTTCCTTGCATAAGTTCTGATGGAGTTAATGAAGATAAAATGATTTCTGCGATTTTATCCTTCTTTTCTTGCGAAGCGCTTTGGAAAATCGCCATTCCAGTAAACACAATGGAAAGCATAATTACTCCTGCGAAAATACCTGGTACGATTTGTTGAAGGGTATCCGCCATTGCTTCCGATTCTTCATTTGCATCAATCGTTGTCTCATCTATAAAGACAACTGGTTGTAATAACTGCTCAGCTTCTTGATTAGAGAGTCCAGAGTCTGTAGCTCTCATTGCTTGGAGCGGAGCACTTAACGATTGGACTTGGCCAATAAAAGCAGGATCAATATCTTCGCTTAAATGCATTGGGACAAAACCTGACTGTATTGCATCTTCAAAAATAAACAGATATGCAGTATTATCCTCTTCGACTTCATCTAGTTCTGCTTGACTTACATCTGTAGATTCTATCTGCCAATCCAATCCTTGCTGATCTACAATGTTTTCAAACTCTGAAAATACTTCCATTTGATCATTTACATATACTGTCATTTGTTCGGATTCATTTGAATCTGAAAATAGACTACCGATGAAATAAAATAAAAGAAGTAAAAGAGGAGAGATAAATAGACCAATCACAAATGTTTTATTCTTTAGATTACGTTTTATTTCCCATTTGGCAACTTTCCAAGCATTATACATAAATCTCACCTTCTCCTTTCTTTATTAGATGTTGGTTGGTAGCGATATCAATAAATATCTCGTGGAGTGAGATACGATTAAGCTTCAGTTCTGAAATATGTAAATCCTCAGGTAATTGACGTAACCAAAGAGGTGGATTTACATCTTGATTAAGATGGAGAATAGTCGTATCTCCATTTTGTTCAATTCGGTCAACGTTAGGAATTGTTTGTAGCTGTTCAGTGCTATTTTTCCCTGAAATTGTACATTTAAAGTTAGCATATTGTTTTTTCACATCATCTAATGTACCATATATTACTTTTTGTCCGTTTTGGATCATAAACAATCGATCACACATTTCTTCTACCAAATTCATTTGGTGAGAGGAAAGTAAGATTGCTGTTCCGTTAGCGGCAAGTTGTGAGATCTCGTCTTTAAAAATGTCCTGACTGACCGGATCCAATCCTGAAAAAGGTTCATCTAAAATTAATAAATCAGGTTCATGGATAATTGAACCAATGAATTGTACTTTTTGTCCCATCCCCTTGGACAATTCTTCTATAGATACATTTTCTTTTCCTTCTAAATCAAATTTTTTTAAGTAATAAAGTACTCTTTCTTTTGCTTGTTGAATTGGATAATCCTTTAAATCTGCTAAATATAATAGAATATCCATGACTTTTACATTTTTGTACAATCCTCTCTCTTCAGGTAAATATCCGATTTTATTTTTAGGTATTCCTTTCCCATTATAATTAAACTGAACAGTTCCACTATCAGGGTACATAATTCCCATAATATTACGAATTGTAGTAGATTTTCCTGCACCATTAGGACCAAGAATAGCCATGATTTCACCACGGTGAACTTCGAATGAAATTCCTTTTAAAGCTTGTTTATCTTTAAAAGACTTTTTCAAGTTATGAACATGTAATAAAGGCTCCATTCAATTACCTCCTTGATTGAATTTATTCATCGATAGTATAAGTACGCTTTACTTATGTGAAAAGTTTCAATTTAATTTTAATTGTTCAAAAAGTATTCACTACTTTGTTACTAATATGTGAAAACATTCACAAAATGTGGTTCCAATAACAAGAAGGTGCTATTATAAAAGTGTGATAAGGATATCCTATAAAACAATATGTGAAATGTTGAACAAATGTTATTAATTCATTTAATTCCAAATAAGGAGTGAAAAGGCAATGATGAATTTTATTAGAAATCATAAAGTAGCTGCAGGGTTATGGACAATTATTCGAGTGTATATAGGTTATGTTTGGTTAACCAGTGGTTTAGGTAAATTAATGGGGGGAGAATTTGATGCGAGTGGATTCTTGCAAGGAGCTGTTGCTCAAACTGGTGGTGAACATCCAACAGTTCAAGCTTGGTGGGGTGCCTTTTTAGAAGCAGTTGCTCTACCAAATGCCGATTTATTTACAGTTTTAGTAATGTGGGGAGAAGTATTAGTAGGTATAGCATTAATTCTTGGATTATTCACAAACTTCGCTGCTTTAATGGGTATCACCATGAACTTCGCATTCTTATTTAGTGGAACAGTCAGCACCAATGCACAGATGGTGTTACTGACAATCTTCATCATCGTAGCTGGAGCAAATGCTGGTAAATACGGATTAGATCGTTGGGTAATGCCATATATGAAACAAACTTGGAAAAATAGAAAACAGAAACAAAATAAAACAACAGTAGCTGCTTAAAATAGGAATCTAAAACTCCCAAACGAATAGTTTGGGAGTTTTTTAAATAATTATAATGGATTTTACAATTACATATTATGCCAAATTTCGCGTTTAAATCTAAGCTAAGTTGTGAATGATAGATATAGGTAATAATTATATATTCATATCTTCAACGAAAGGAGTAAACATAGTGAAAAAACAATGGGTATATGTATTGTCGTTTATGTTAATTACCCTGTTACTGATAGCATGTAACGATGATCAAACAGGGCAAGAAAATCAGGATAAGGGTGAGGAAGCAGTAGAATCGAATGCAACTGCAGAGGAAGAGGTTTTAGTCTCACTAGAAAATAACGAAGGACAAGTTGTTGGAACAGCTACATTAACAGAAGGTGAAGAAGGAGTTCATATTTCATTAGAGGGTGAAGATTTACCAGCAGGAGAACATGGTTTTCATATTCATGAAGTAGGTAAATGTGAATTGCCAGATTTTGAATCAGCTGGCTCGCATTATAACCCAACAAATGCTAAGCACGGATTTAATCATCCAGAAGGACCTCATGCAGGTGATTTAGAGAACATCACCGTAAATGAAGACGGAACCGTTCAGGCAGAAGTTGATGCTCCAATGGTGACTTTACAAGCTGATACGGAGAATACATTGTATACAGAGCAAGGAACCTCATTAATGATTCATTCCGGTCCAGATGATTATAGGTCTCAACCATCTGGTGACGCAGGAGATCGTATTGCGTGTGGTGTAATAGGAGAATAATTAATTCCATTCTTAAACTTTAAGAGACTAGGACAAAGAATAAATGTTCCTAGTCTCTTTTCTACTTTATTATAATTGTGTTTGGTGGAAGACTGTATTTGTATATATGAGATTGGTCCTGGGTATGTCTCCATAGACCAGTATTGATACATCGTATCAAAAACGTTAAAGAAATTCGTTTATTCATTGATTAAAGTCTCCTCAATAAGTTGTTAATGCTTGTGTCGAAGTTCCTTCAACCATTTGTGCAAAATAGTCCACCTGTTTCTTTGCTCGTTGTAAGATATTATTATCGATAATAGGGATTTCGTGTTGTTTATCTATTTGTTCATCTAAAAAATATAATCCTTTGAGGTTATGTGCTTTTAAAGTTGCGAGAACAGGTTTTAATGTGTACTCAACCGCTAATAAATGTGCAGGGCTGCCCCCTGTCATAATTGGTAAGACTGGTGTGTGTTTAAGTGCATCCTGGGGCAATAGATCAATTAAAGCTTTCAAAACACCCGAATATGCTCCTTTATAGACAGGAGAACCAACGATGACACCATCTGCCACTTGGATTTTTTGGGTTATATTCTTAATAGCCGCACTTTGAAAATTCCCTGTAAATAAATCTTCATACGGCACATCTTTAACAGAAATATGGGTTACAGAAAATTTCTGTTGGATTAGTTGATCACCTAAATAATGTAAGACCTTTTCTGACCTAGATAGTTCGGAGGGGCTGCCGGACAATGTCACAATGTTGTTCATTTTACCTATCTCCTTTGAAAATAAATTAGAATATAAGAAAACCCGCGATAAGCTTAACAAATAAGAGCGTCGCGGATTTTTTTTAATCTGGGCTCTTATCTTTCAAGAAATATAACTTGCTGGAGGTAGCACCTTTCTAATGAAATTAGAGGTTGCTGAAGCGTCAACGGGCCAGGTCCCTCGGCTTCTCTTGATAAGATGTATTAATTTTTTATATATTCTAATATATCAATCCCGATAAGTCAACTTTGTTTTGTGAGGAAATTTAATTGACAATTCTATCAGCTTGTATTATTATCGTTGAAACAAACTAAATAATGAAATATCTTATCCTGAGAGGTGGAGGGACATGGCCCACAGAAGCCTCGGCAACAGGTTCTAGTTTGAATACTGTGCCAAATCCATCAAGCATTTTTATGCTTGGTAGATAAGAGAAGACGGTGACAGAGCTCTTTTCTTATCTAAGGAAAGGGCTTTTTTAGTATTATTACAACTATAGACATGGGGGATGAAAATGAAGTATGGTTTTTGGTTGCCGATTTTTGGAGGTTGGCTTCGTAATGTAGAAGATGAGCAGATGCCTCCTACGTTTGAATATGCGAAACAGGTAATTCAGCATGCTGAGGAATGGGGCTATGATACGACATTAATTGCTGAATTATATTTAAATGATATTAAAGGGATAGAAGCGAATTCTTTAGAAGCTTGGACAACAGCAGCTGGGTTAGCTGCTGTAACAAATAAAATTGAAATTATGACAGCGGTTAGACCGATATATCACAATCCAGCAGTAATTGCGAAAATGGCTGCTAATATTGACCAATTAAGTGGAGGAAGATTCACGCTAAATGTTGTTTCTGGATGGTGGTCAGAAGAAGCGAAACAATATGGTGGAGACTTCACTGAACATGATGAGCGGTACGATAGAACAATCGAATTCCTAGAGGTTTTAAAAGGACTTTGGTCGGAAGGTACCTTCTCTTACTACGGGAAATTTTATCAGGTAGAGAATACGAAGTTAGCACCAAAACCTATTCAACAACCGAATCCAATTCTATATGCTGGGGGAGAAAGTGAAAAAGGGAAGCAAGTAATTTCTACTTTATGCGATGCATATGTGATGCATGGTGGAACAGTAGAAGAAATTCAAGAAAAAATAGGTAATATGAAAAATCGGAGAAATAATCTCGATAAGGAAGCATTGCAATCATTTAGTATGGCTGCCTACGTGATATGTAGAGACTCTGAGGAAGAAGCATTACAAGAGTTGGAAAGAATTACATCAATAAAAGACGAAAAAGGATATGCAGGAATGAAAGATTTTACTTCTAAATCCCAATTAGAACAACAATTACAAATAAAAGATTATTCTGTTTCGAACAGAGGGTTACGTCCGAATCTTGTAGGAACACCTGAACAAATTGCAGAAAGAATAATAGAATATGAGAAAGTTGGTTTGGATCAGCTATTACTACAATGCTCCCCTCAATTGGAAGAGTTGGAACGATTTGCTAAGCAAGTGATGCCGAAAGTAGAAGAATTAAGAAAGAAGACATCTACGTTACACTAAAGGAGTCATGATAATGAGTAAAATTTATGTTTTACATGAAAATATGGAATGGACAGAACATCTTATAAAACGATTTAATGATTTAGAACTTCCTTATGAAGATTGGTTACTTCAAGAAGGACATATAGATTTACTGAGTGAACCACCAGAGGGAATATTTTATAATCGCATGAGCGCATCCTCTCATACAAGAGGAAATCGTTTTGCGCCAGAGTTTACAAATGCTGTGTTAGCGTGGTTAGAGTTTCATGGAAGAAAGGTTATTAATGGTAGCCGTGCCCTACAATTGGAAGTAAGTAAAGTTCAACAATACTTGGAACTTGAGAGGTTTGGTGTAAAAACGCCAAAAACAGCTGCAGCAGTTGGAAAAGAGAATATCTTAAAAGCAGCAGAACAATTTGAAGGAAAAAGTTTTATTACCAAGCATAACCGAGCAGGAAAGGGATTAGGTGTACAATTATTCCGATCAACGCAAGCTCTTCAATCGTATGTGAATAGTAGTAATTTTGAAGAACCGATAGATGGTATAACGTTATTGCAAGAATATATTGTATCTCCAGAATCTTATATTACACGTTGTGAGTTTGTAGATGGGAAATTTGTATATGCTGTGAAGGTGGATACTTCAGAAGGATTTGAGCTATGTCCAGCAGATGCTTGTTCTGTGGAAGACTTATTTTGTCCAGCTGGAGAAGAACCTGAAAAACCTGCAAAATTTCAAGTTCGGGAAGGATTTAATCACCCAATAATAGAACAATACGAGAAAGTTTTAGCAGCAAATGATATTCAAATCGCTGGAATCGAATTTATAGAAGATGCGAATGGAAATATTTTTACGTACGATATTAATACCAACACAAATTATAATTCAGAAGCAGAAGAAAACTATGGAACTTACGGAATGTTAGAAGTTGCGAAATTTTTAGAAAGAGAATTAGAACAACTAAAAGTTAAGTAGTAAAAGAGAAGATGTAGAGATAACGAGCAATGATTTGGATCTTGGTAACAAGACAAAATGATTGCTCGTTTTTTTGTTAGATATTTCATAAACCGAATAATTAGTAACTCTAAAATTAGGAGAGTCGATTGATTTTAATTATTAAAAAATTCTTGTATAATAACATCGTAATCTAACTAAACATAGAGGGAAGTTTTTTTATGGTGCAAGAAGTAAATACTAAAACTGACTTGGGTAAAGAGAAAATTTGGTCTAGGGACTTTCTATTTATTTGGATAGCGAATTTTTTTATTTTCCTAGGATTCCAGATGACATTACCAACGATTCCATTATTTGTAAAAGAACTTGGCGGTAGTGATCAAATGGTCGGTATTATTGTTGGTATATTTACATTTTCAGCATTACTGATTCGTCCCTATGCAGGGCATGCTTTAGAATCGAAGGGAAGAGGATTTGTTTATTTGTTAGGCTTAGGCATTTTTGTCATATCTGTGGGAGCTTATGCATTTACAGCAAGTCTTGTATTACTTGTCATTATTCGTATTGTCCAAGGAATCGGCTGGGGATTTTCTACAACTGCCGGTGGAACTGTTGCAACTGATCTTATACCGCCAAAGCGTCGAGGCGAAGGTATGGGTTATTTTGGTTTATCAGGAAATATTGCATTAGCATTTGGTCCATCCCTAGGATTAACATTAGCTGGTATTATTTCGTTTAGTCAGTTATTTTTATTTTGTGCAGTATTTGGTTTAATTGCATTATTATTTGCCTTGAAAATTCACTATAAAAAAGTGAATTTATCACCGCATAAAACACAAGTAGCTCGATTTGATGTGTTTGAAAAATCTGCTATACAACCTTCCATTCTCTTATTTTTTATTACATTTGCATTTGGAGGAATTGCTACATTCTTACCCTTACATGCAATGGAAAAAGGAGTAGAAGGCATTCATTTGTATTTCTTGATTTTTGCTATTTTTATTATGATATCTCGTACATTTTCTGGTCGAATTTATGACCGGAAAGGACATAAATATATATTTTTACCAGCAGCAGTATTGATTTTTGTTTCCATGTTGCTGTTATCTTGGTTACCTAGTACGGCTATTCTATTGACGGCAGCTGGATGTTTTGGATTAGGATTCGGAGCGGTCCAACCAGCTTTACAAGCATGGGCTGTAAATAAAGCACCTAATGATCGGAAAGGAATGGCTAATGCAACGTTTTTCTCTTCATTTGATTTGGGAGTAGGGATTGGCGCAATTTTGTTTGGACAAATTGCTTCCTGGTTTAACTATGCTTCGATTTACTTAACTGCAGCAGGATCAATTGTAATTTCAATGCTTATTTATATTTTCATAGTGCTTAAATCGAAAGAGAAACTTGCGTAATTCGTATAAAAATGGGTATTTTTACTATATAATAGAAGAAATCGGTCAAAAAAGGTGGGTTAATAAGCTTTGAAAAGTATTAAAGATATTGATATTCAAAAACTATTTCCTTCTGCATTTTATAAGCGGGGATTAACCTATTATAAAAATGACCAAGTAAAAGACGTTGTATTTGATCGTAACCATAATGTTTGGACTGCGACAGTACAAGGTTCAGAGGATTATTTTGTTGAAATTGGTTTAACTGATATGGAGAAAGGTTCCATTGATACATTTTGTGATTGTCCTGCTTTTGAAACATTTGGTTCTTGTAAGCATATTGTAGCAACATTAATTGCTATAACAGCTATAGAAAAAAATGGAGGTACGTCCATAAGACAACCAAATTTTTATCGCTCGAGCAGGTTTATTGAAGCGATGAGTAATATTTTAACCCCGTTAGATGCTGTAGAAGAAGAGAATTATTCTAAATCAGAAATGTCGGTAGAGTATATAGGAAGCTGGACGTATGATCGACGATTACAGTTAGAAATAAAAACGGGAGAACAACATCGTTATGTCGTTCGAAATGTAGCTTCTTTTTTAGATGCGGTACAGGATCAAGAACCGTTTTCATTTACGAAGAAGTTTACTTATGAACCGTCCATACATTCTTTTGCTGAAGCGGATATGGAGATCCTTCGTATATTGCATGATCTTTGTAAGAACGAAGAATTGTATGATAGCTATACATTTGGGGGGAAAAGTACAGATAGAAGGTATGTAACTATTCCACCTTATGTAGTGAAAGATTTATTATTTAAGCTTGTAGATCGTAATTTTTATATTGTTGATAATGTGAGCCAGTATAAGGATATACAATTGCAAGAGGCTGAACTTCCCTTTCAATTTTATATAACAAAACAAGATGAGCATGTTGTTCTGTCTATGTCTGAATTAAAAGAGACTATCTTTTTTCCTTTATATAATATTCTGTTTCAGCAAGGAATCTTTTATTTTCCAACCTATGAGCAAATTCCAGTTTTACAACAGATGGAAAAGTTCCGATTTGAAGATATGAATTTTGATGTACCAAAAGAACAAACTGATACATTCCTATCTGAAGTTATGCCTTCACTTCAACGCGTTGGTGATATTGATATGGATGAGCAACTATCTGATGAACTTATCAAAGCTCCATTACGAGCAAAATGTCACTTGGAATTAAGAGAGGGATTGATAATTGGGAAGTTAGAATACCATTATGGTTCTCATAGTATTGACCCTTTCCAAGGGAAAAAAGATCATCAGGTCATGATTATTCGAGATGTACCGCAGGAAAAATTAATCATGAAATATATTGAAGATGCAAACTTTAGATATAACGGAAAAGAACTGTATATGGATGCGGGGGAAGAAGATTTATATAATTTTCTTTATCATGTCTTACCGTATCTAGATAACTATGTTGAGTTATTTTTATCATCCGAATTCAGAGGATTGTTTATAGAAAATGAGCCAGAACCATATACTAGTGTTCGAATGGAAGGGCAATCGAACTTATTAGAAATCGGTTTTAATATTGATGGAATAAACGATAATGAAGTAAATAAGATACTGCAAGCTGTAATTGAACGGAAGCGGTTTTTTCGACTGCAATCAGGTCAGATGATGAATCTGGAGACGGAAGAATTTAGTTCGATGCAGCGCTTGTTTAATGATATGAGGATTTCAAAAGACGAGTTATTAGATGGTACGATTCATATGCCCGCATACCGTGGTTCGCAGTTAGATGATTTAATTGAAACAAAAAAACATTATGATCCACATTTTCGAGAATTATTAAGTCACCTCCATTCACCCGAAGAGCAGGTATATGAGATCCCTGAAAACGTTCAAGCAACCTTACGAAGTTATCAAAAAGTAGGCTATCAGTGGTTTAAGTCTTTGAGTCAGTATCATTTAGGTGGTATATTAGCAGATGATATGGGATTAGGTAAGACATTACAAAGTATTACGTATTTGGTATCTGAATCAGCAGGGGAAACAATTGGGCCACACTTGATTGTTGTTCCATCATCCGTAGTTTATAATTGGAAAAATGAATTAGAGAAGTTTGCCCCTCACTTACAGGTAGCAGTGTTGACAGGAAACCCTGTCGAACGTCATCAAGTTATGTCAGAGTCAACCAATAAGGACATATGGATAACATCCTATGCAACATTACGTCAGGATATTGAATTTTATAAGGAAATAACGTTCCAGACATTATTACTGGATGAGGCACAATATATAAAAAATTATCAAACAAAAACTTCTCGGGCTATTCGACAAATTAAAGCAACAAGACGATTTGCATTAAGTGGTACCCCTATTGAGAACTCGATAGAAGAGCTATGGTCCATATTTCAAGTTGTACTACCAGGGTTGATGCCCGATCAACGGTCGTTTAAACAGCTAGATCCTAAAAAAATTGCCGCAATAACTCGACCTTTTATCTTACGAAGATTAAAGCAAGATGTTTTAAAAGAGTTACCTGAGAAAATTGAATCTGTACATGTCTCTGAATTAACGAGGGAACAAAAAGATCTATACGTTGGCTATTTACGACAGGTTCAGCAGGATGCAGTCCAATCATTTAAAGAAAATGGATTCCAACAAAACAGAATGAAAATTCTTGCTGGATTAACTCGTCTAAGACAAATATGTTGTCATCCTTCCATGTTTATTGAAAACTATGAAGGAGCGTCTGGAAAGCTCGAGCAATTAATGGAAACAATCCAGACTGCATTAGATAACGGCAAGCGATTGTTGATTTTTTCTCAATTTACAAGTATGCATGAAATTATTCAGCAGCGGTTGAACAGAGAAGGTTATGGATACTTTTATCTTCATGGTCAGACGTCTTCCAAAGAAAGAGTCGAAATGAGTGAACGATTTAATAATGGCGAAAATGATATCTTTCTTATTTCACTTAAAGCAGGTGGTACAGGTCTAAACCTAACTGGTGCAGATACGGTTATTTTGTTTGACTTATGGTGGAATCCTGCAGTAGAGGACCAAGCAACTGGAAGAGCTCATCGTTTCGGACAAAAAAAGGTTGTACAAGTGATTCGATTAGTAACAGAAGGAACAATTGAAGAAAAAATATATGATCTACAGCAAAGGAAAAGAGAATTGATAGATCAAGTCATTCAACCAGGAGAAACAATGCTTTCTTCATTAAATGAGGATGATATAAAAGAATTGCTAAGTTTATAAGGTTTTCTACCAGTCCTCTGGTAGAAAGCTTTTTTATAGTGTTTGTTTTTATGGGGGAGGGGGAATGATAGTAGCAAACGATAAAGGAGAGAGAAGTATATGGAAATGAAAACATTAAGAGCATATTTTCAAAGTGAGAATGATGCTGTATCTGCAAAATCTTCTTTAGCCTCCGTACGAAGTCAGCATCTATTTATTGATGAGATTCCAACAGGATTTGAAAATGAAATATTTATTCCGGTAATACCGTATGGTCCACATTGGGGATTAATTCAAGATGTTGCCATACAGGAAAAAGATAATGAAGATAATAAAGAAAACGAACAATCAATGACACATTTATTAGAGGCGCAAATAATTGAAGATGACATTGAAAAAGCAGCAACGATTATATCGAATCACAATGGTTATCGCTTGAGTAGAAAATAAAGTCATTATTAACAAACAGGATTTGCATAATGTATTTTATTAGCGGTTGAAATAGGTGGACTTCAGCGATATTTATAACCTTCAAATGAAGATTAAAGCTCGTGGAAGCATTCCTATTTCAACCTGTGACATAGTTGTAATTAGGGAGCATTAATCGATCTATATATTTATTGTTTTAGTGAGAACAATTTTCGTGGTCGTCCTTTTAAATATGGACGTTCTTCTCCAGCTATCCTAATAACATCCCCAGTTAATAATTTATTTACCGTACGCTCTGCACTCCGTTTTGTCACTTTATAAAAGTCAGCAATATCATTTGACGAAAAAGGTTCGTTATTCCGTTCTATAATGAAATCTATAAAATTATAGGATAGTTCATTATTTAATCTAGCCTTGTGGATAAGTGCATGAAAAAGCTTTGAAGTATCAATATCACGCTTTATTCCAATTGGACCAATTGTCTCTTGTCGTTCGTTAACAATGTAGCTGATGCTATGCGTCTCCGCATTACATTGTGAATGTGCTTGTTGTGCGTGTTTCAAAGAAGAACGAGGACTTAGTCCAAACCCAAATCCTATATTCACTGGACTAGCAACAATTCCTTCAATGTCTTGTATAAGTGGAAAATCACGATAATGATTTTTTAAGTTCTGTAATAATTTTTTCGTTCCTACTAAGAGAAACTGATTATTTTTGCAAGGTATTAGCATTGCATCCGTTTCCTCAGAAAAATTATTTAGGCAATGGGTTAAGTCGTTTATTTGATCTTGAGTAATTTTAGCTCCTTCTTTAACTGAAATAATTCCTGTTACCAATTGTGTGCTATGGTGTTCTGATAACTCTATTAGTTCTTGTGTTTTATCAAGAGCATCCATGATATTTTTATTAGGGAGCTGTAATTGGTATACGGGTACATTTTCTGCTTTAAGATAATCACGAACAGCTATTTTAGATGTAAGAACACCATCTATCTTTCCTTCGTTGTATAGTTTTAAATGATAGAAAGCGATCTCGCTTTCTGGAATGATTTGATTCTTTTCATATTCATAAGCATGTATTTGTAAGTCAGTCATTTGCATGTCTTGAAGTAATTCATTAATGTGTATTTTTTTTGGTACATCGATAGAAATACGATTTAATGAATAAAACTTTTTTAGTCTTAATATAGACGACAAAAATGTGTATTCATCATAATCTACATAAATAAGAGTCTGTTTTTTTTTGATTTTTTCAGACGCGTGTTGGTAAGAGCAGTAATCAGTAAATAAAAGCATGTCACACATGAAAGCCCTTTCAATTTTGTCCGCAACCTCAGTTACTGAGTCATAGATAAACGGTAATAATTCCATTTGTGAGTAGTGTTCAGCAAGGTTACGTACACGGTGGACAGTTTTTGTATCACCAAAAACACCGATTTTCGTCTTCATATGAAGCACTCCTTATTACACATATTTTTAAACATCTTGTTGTAAGAATCTATGAAGTACTTTTCCGAATGAAGCTATAAACGCTTGACCATCTCCGTTGTTTTCCCAACCCTCTGTAAGTACTACTACTTTAAGGAATTTATTATTTTGTAGAAAGATAGCTGCGTCATGTTCTACACCTTTTAATTCACCAGTTTTGTGATATGACGTAACGAGAGGGTTATATTCTGTAAAAGCAGTTAATTTACTATTAAACTGTTGATTATTTAATATGTGTAGTATGTGTTGTTGGGAATTTTCCCCTAAAAAATTATTCTTCTCTGTAAATATATCAAATAATCGTAATACATCCAATGCTGAAGTTACATTTTCTTTACCTAATTTTTGTGCCTCCACATCCATAAACTTCCGTTCTAATCTTGTCTGTTGACAACCCAAACTCTCAATAAATGCTTGAATATTTGAGATTCCTAATCTGTCTATAAGATAATTACTTGCGGTATTATCCGATACAATAATCATTAATTCTAGTAATTGTTGATACGTTAGAAATGGAACATCAGTTAAGTAAGAAATAACGCCAGACCCTTTAACATGACCATTAGTAGATATTCGTATTTTTTCCGTTAAAGATAATTTGCCTATTTCTTTGAAATGATATGCTGATGCCAAAATAAACAATTTAATTATGCTGGCTGATTGCATTTGTTTTGTTTCTTTTGAACAAATTATTCCGGTATTGGTCTTAAGTATTACGCTAACGGAAACTGGGGGAGCAGGCTTAATAGCTGATAAAGATCTCTCAATATATTTTAATGACAAGACGATACACCCTTCCAATTAAAATACATATGCAATTATCATATTGAATTTTCGGAATATTGTCAAGAAAACAGAGATAATAATTGAATATATGCATTATGACCTAATTACCAATTAAAATTTAGACTAAAATGATTATATCATTGAAATTTTGCAAAAAATAGATTAATATATAATAGACAGTTTTCCGAAATAAAAAAAGATTTTAAATTAGCAACTTAGGGGGGATTTACGTGAAATTGTCAAAAAAGTCTTTATTATTACTAGTTTTTGGTTTACTTCTCAGTGTTGTACTAGTAGCATGTGCTAGTGAACCTGATGAAGGTGGTGACACAGATTCTTCTGGTGATTCTGATGCAGACGCAGAAGAAACTACTGAAGGTGCAGAAGGTGGAGAACTTATTATAGCAAATCTATCAGATGCTGTATCGTTGGATCCAGCTGGTTCCAATGACGTACCTTCTAGTAATGTACAAGCAAACATATTTGAATCTTTGACCAAACAAGATGCAAATATGGAAGTGCAACCAAGTCTGGCAACAGAATGGGAAGCAATTGATGATACTACATGGGAATTCAAACTTCGTGAAGGTGTTAAATTCCACGATGGATCAGACTTTAACGCAGAAGTTGTTAAAGCAAATATCGAACGTATCTTAGATCCAGATGTAGGGTCTCCACGTTTATTCTTATATGAAATGATCGAAGAAATTGAAGTTGTAGATGACTATACAATTCGTTTTACAACAGAGTATCCATTTTCACCACTTCCAGCTCACTTAGCGCATAATGGGGGAGCAATGGTATCTTTAGAAGTTATTAATGAAGATTATGCAGCTATGGAAAATGGAGAAGATCCTGGTAGTGTAATTAGTAGTAATCCAGTTGGTACCGGATTTTTCAAGTTTGATAAATGGGATCCAGGTTCACAAATTCGCTTAGTTAAGAATGAAGAATATTGGGATGAGCCTGCAAAACTTGATTCTGTAGTATTTAAGGTAGTAAGTGAAGGTCTTACAAGAGTAGCAGAATTACAAACTGGTGAATCACATATTTCTGATCCGCTTAGTCCAAATGACGTAGAACAAGTGGAAGCAATGGATGGAGTTAGTGTACAACAACAAGGTAGTGTAAGTTTATCTTATGTTGGTTTTAACATGGAAAAAGAGCCTTTTGATGATCCGAACGTACGTAAGGCAATCAATATGGCGATTGATAAGAGTCAAATTATTGACGGTATTTATAATGGAGTAGGTACTCCAGCAATTGGGCCATTAGCTCCAGATGTATTTGGGTATGACGAAAATGCTCCAGGATTGGAGTATGATCCGGAACAAGCAAAAGAATTACTTGCGGAAGCAGGGTTAGAAGATGGTTTCTCTACTACACTTTGGACAAACGATAACCAAGAGCGTGTAGATGCCGCAACAAATATCCAAGCTCAATTAAAAGAGTTCAATATTGATGTAGATGTACAAGTGCTTGAGTGGGGTGCTTATTTAGAGCAGACTGCACAAGGAGAACATGATATGTTTGTACTAGGTTGGTCCACTGTTACTGGTGATGCGGATTATGGATTATATCCATTATTCCATTCTAATAATGTAGGAGATCCTGGTAACCGTACGTTTACCAAAGATGAAGAACTTGATGCACTTCTAGATGAAGCACGTCAAGAGCCAGATCCAGAGGCTCGTCAAGAGCTTTATAGCCAAATTCAAGAAAAGCTAACAGAAGTAGCTCCGATGCTATACATTCATCACCAAGATTTCTTACTAGGAGTAAGTGATAAAGTACAAGGTTTAACACAATTACCAACACAGATTCTTCAGTTAAAAGATGTATCTTTAGAACAATAATATGTAATGAAAAAGAACTATTGTACGTTAACGCGTACAATAGTTCTTTTTTGTTTGCAAGAAAGAAAATCTATCTCTATCTATTAAGATGGTATCGTAGAGGGTTATATAAGCAGAAAATTAAACAAAAGACTTATTATCAAATTAATTCACATAATAAAAGACGCCTTGAGATAAAGGATTTTTGTCTCAGGCGTCTAATAGTTTTAAGCATTTACGGTTTGTTTATGTTCACCAGAACGAATAGCTTCCATATGGTGACAAGCAGATAAGTGACCTTCTTGCATTCCATCTGCATTTCTAAGCTCAGGAACTTCTGTACGACACAACTCTGTTGCAAATGGGCAACGAGTATGGAACCGACAACCTTGTGGAGGATCTATTGGAGAAGGAACATCTCCTTTTAGTAAGATACGCTCTCGTTTTTTCTCCATATCTGTACTTGGGATAGCAGACAATAATGCTTTTGTATATGGATGCATATTATTATCAAATAATGATTTTTTATCTGCAATTTCTACGATTTTTCCAAGATACATAACGATAATACGATCAGATATGTGACGAACAACCCCTAAATCATGAGAGATAAATAAATAAGTAAGGTTATAATCACGCTGTAATTCTTTTAATAGATTAATAACCTGTGCTTGTATAGACACATCTAATGCAGATACTGCTTCATCAGCAATAATAAGTTTGGGATCAACCGTCAGAGCACGCGCGATCCCAATACGTTGACGCTGTCCTCCACTAAATTCATGTGGGAAACGATCCGCTTGGTGTGGGCCAAGGCCTACACGTTCCATTAATTCTAATACTTTCTCTTTTCTCTCCGTTTTTGGATAAGAATTTTGAATCTCCATTGCTTCTGTTAACACCTGTCTAACGGTTTGACGTGGGTTAATAGAGGCATAAGGGTCCTGGAAGATAATTTGCATATCTTTCCTGAATTTATTCATTTCTTTTTTCTTTAATTCAAGTATATTCGTACCATTAAACTCTACTTCTCCACTCGTCGGTTCATCTAAACGTAAAATAGCTCTTCCTGTAGTTGACTTACCACAACCAGATTCCCCAACGATACTTAATGTTTCACCTTCATATACATCAAATGAAACACCATCCACCGCTTTAACATGATTAACCGTTTTACCGAAAACTCCACCTTTAATAGGAAAGTGTTGTTTTAAATCCCGTACTTTAAGAAGTTGTTTCTGATTGTTCATAAACACTCACCTCCGGATCTCCATTCCATTCATCAGAGTATATCCAACAACGAATTTGATTACCATCTTCATCTGTTTCTAAATTTGGCAGTTTTTCATGACATAAGTCTGTAGCAAACGGACAGCGTGGAGCAAACCGACATCCCTTAGGCATGTTTGCTGGACTTGGTACAGAACCTTTAATAACAGATAAATCACCTTCAACATCTTTATCATGTTGAGGTATGGATTGCATTAATCCAACAGTATATGGATGTTTAGGTGAAGAGAAGAGAGTTTTTGTATCTGTATACTCAACAACTTTCCCACAATACATTACAGCTACATAATCACATGTCTCAGCTACAACTCCTAAATCGTGTGTAATTAATAGAACTCCCATATCGAGTTGCTCTTGTAAATCTTTAATTAAATCTAGTATTTGTGCTTGAATAGTTACATCGAGAGCGGTAGTAGGTTCATCAGCTATTAATAATTCAGGTTTACATGCTAATGCCATTGCAATCATTACACGTTGTCTCATACCGCCAGATAGTTCATGTGGGTATTGATCCACGCGTTTTTCCGGAGACGGAATACCTACTAATTTCAACATTTCTATTGAACGTTTTTTAGCTTCTTTTTTATTTAAACCTTGATGAATTTTGTAAGCTTCACCAATCTGTTGACCTACTGTAAAAGTAGGATTTAGCGATGTCATCGGCTCTTGGAAAATCATTGAAATTTCATTTCCTCTAATTTTACGCATTTGAGCTTCTGATTTATCTAATAGGTTCTCACCTTTAAATTTGATTTCGCCACCTTTAATCCTTCCCGGTTCTTCAATGAGACGAAGAATTGATAATGAGGTAATACTTTTTCCGGAACCAGACTCACCAACAACACCTAGTACTTTCCCTTTAGGAATACTAAAGGATACACCATCAACAGCTTTTACCTCTAGATCTTTGGTGAAAAAGGAAGTCTGTAACTCATTAATCTCTAATATATTATCATAAGTGTTTGGTGCACTTGTCATTATATTTTGCTCCTTTCTCTTACTTCATACTTCTTGTAGGACTAAAATGTTAATCGAGGTCGATTCGTTTATTAAGGAAATTGTACGTAATATCTACTAATAGATTTACGAGAACGAATAATAGTGCTACTACAAGAATAGTACCTTGTACAACTGGAAAGTCACGAGCAGTAATAGAATCAATAATTAATTTACCCATACCATTAATCGCAAATACGGATTCAGCAAGTACTGCCCCACCAAGTAAACTACCAAACTGTAGCCCTACAACCGTTACTACTGGAATCATTGCATTTTTTAATGCATGTCGATAAATAACAATGGTTTCTTTCACCCCTTTTGCACGGGCTGTACGTATATAATCTTGTCCAATAACATCTAGCATACTGGACCTTGTCATTCTAGCAATAATAGCTGCACTACCTGTTCCTAAAGTAATAACGGGAAGAACTAATTGATCAAAATTTCCCCATCCTGAAGGACTAAACCAACTCGTGTTGTCAAAGAACGGTACCCATGCTGGTAGATCAATACCTATAGAGAACCATTGAATTAACATTAAACCAAGCCAGAAATTTGGCATGGATAGTCCGAATAAGGCAACTAGCATTAAAGAAGTATCTAAAAATGAATATTTGCGTGTTGCTGATACAATACCAGCAATTAAACCTAAAAATACTCCTAGAATAGTAGCATATATTGAAAATTCAACGGTAACCCAGAATCTTGCTCCGATTTCTTCTGCGACGGGTCGTCCGCTTCTCATTGAGTTGCCTAAGTCACCTTGAACAGCATCCGTAACATATGAGAAATATTGCATTGGAATGGGTTCGTTTAAACCTAGTCTTTCTCGAATATTTTCGACTTGTTCTTTTGGTGCACTTTCACCTGCCAGAATTTGAGCTGGATCACCTGGGATTAAGTGCATCATACTAAATACTAATATAGATACCCCAATCAATACGGGGATGGTTTGCAGTAATCTTCGAATAATAAATTTAAACATAGCTGTTCACCTCTTTCTATTCTTTCGTTTTTGGATCAAATGCATCTCGTAATCCATCGCCTAACAGGTTAAATGCTAATACAGCTACTACAATAGCTAAACCAGGGAAGAGTGCAACATGTCCTGCATTATATAAGTAGTTTCTTCCATCACTAAGCATCGCACCCCATTCAGCGGATGGCGGTTGTGCGCCTAAACCGAGGAAAGATAGTCCACTTGCAGATAGAATTGCTGTGGCAATACTCAGAGTTGCCTGAACGATGATAGGAGAGGTAATATTCGGAAAAATGTGTTTAAAAATAATCCGGGTGTCACTAGCGCCAAGTGCGCGCATAGCATCGATATACTCTAAATTCTTAACAGATAAAACAGATCCACGAACGATACGTGCAAATACAGGAATACTTGAGACTGCAACTGCAATGATTAAGTTCGCAATACTTCCTCCAAGTACAGTTACAATAGCTAAGGCTAAAAGAATACCAGGGAAAGCAAGTAAAATATCCATAACTCGCATAATAATGCTATCTGTTCGTTTGCCATAAAAACCTGCTATTAAACCAAAAAGAACGCCAAGGGTTGCACCTAAGGCTATGGAGAAAAATCCAATAGTAAGTGTTAATCCTGTCCCTTGAATAACACGACTAAAAATATCTCTTCCAAAGTTATCCGTTCCAAACCAATGTTCGGCAGAAGGACTTTGTAACTTGTTCACGATATCTTGTTCATAGGGTTCATATGGAGTGAAAAATGGCCCAACAATTGCAATAATTAATAAAAGAATAATTAAAAATCCACCAATCATAGCTGATTTATTTTTCTTAAACTTATTAAAAACAATTTTCCAACTTTTCAGCCTAGGATTAGGTGGCTTATGAGCAGTTTGGGGAGTTTCTATGTGTTCTGTTGGTTGGCTCATAGTTTGCTAACTTCCTTTCTATCAATAAGTATACTATCTGTATGATTATATCATGAACGAATTGATTTACAATAAGGTGAATGTTGAGAAAGAAAGAATTTTGTAAAAATATAATAGGAAATATGTATCAGAAACCCTAATACAGACACAAAAATCAATAATTTCAAAATTATTGTCGAAAAATAAAGTTCTAAAATTAAGATATATCAAAATTTTTGGTTATCACGGCGGAATAGCGATTAGATTGTTATGTAAACGATATTATGTATTCGCTTTCTATTTTGATAATTATTTGACATCTTAGTTTAAAATATTGTAAGATATTTTTACTAGATAAATATAATTTAAAAGGGGCGTTTGTATGAAGAAAAAATGGTATAGTCAAATAGCTATTTTAGTTGCACTTATTCTTCTTCTTGCTGCTTGTGGCGGTAATGATGAAGGATCTAATGGAGATGAGAATACTTCAGACGGTGGAGAAGATCCAGAAATGTTAACACTTGTAACGGGTGGAACAAGTGGTACATATTACCCGTTAGGTGGAGAAATGGCAACAAATATTAATAACAATACCGAAGTACAAGTAGATGCTATTTCCTCTAATGCCTCTGCTGAAAATGTATTGGCAATTGAAAATGGAGAGGCTCAACTTGGATTTATTCAAACTGACGTAATTTCTCACGCAGTTGAAGGAATCAATGCCTTTGATGGTGAACCTGTGGAAAAAGTACAGGCAATTGGGTCATTATATCCAGAAACTATTCAAATCGTAACAACTGTTGATTCTGGTATTTCTTCAGTGGAAGACTTAGCGGGCAAAAAAGTGTCTGTAGGTGCGCCAGGGTCAGGAACGTATATTAATGCAGAACAAATCCTTGAAATACATGGTATGACAATGGATGATGTGGAAGCACAAAATCTTGATTTCGGTGAATCAACTGGTGGTATCCAAGACGGTAATATCGATGCAGCATTTATTACTTCAGGTACACCAACAGGTGCTGTAGAAGGTCTAGCTGCTTCTGTAGATATCTCTATTGTTCCAATTGCAGAAGATAAGGTGGAAGAACTAGTAGAAGCGTATCCTTACTATGCTTCTGATGTAATTGCTGGAGGAACATATGGTGGCCTTGATGAAGATGTTCAAACCGTTGCTGTTCTTGCAATGTTAGCAGTATCTAGTGACTTATCAGAAGAACTTGTATATGACATTACTAAAGCAATCTATGATAATACAGATAAGATTTCCCATGCAAAAGGTGAATTTATAACAATTGATACTGCACTTGATGGAATTGGAATTGATTTACATCCAGGTGCACAAAAATACTTTGACGAACAAGGTGAAGAGTAAATAATTTCATGAAATGGCCGGCTCCGCCCATTTAGGGATAGGCTGCCGGCTATTTTTTGATTTTAATCCTGTAAAAGGTGATTTTATGCAAAAAAAATGGCTTTTCATACTTCTCACTATTGCACTTATGATTAGTATGCTTTTCATACCTTTCCGAACCGCCCTTGTCTTTTATGATGGAAAAACGAATAATCAACAGGCATTTCTGATTCTTGATTCTGGAGATTATTTTGGAATAACTTTTACGCATTCCATACACTTAACAGATGTCGTGGAAAAGTACCATATTACAGATGATAATAAAATTATACAATATGAAATGATCTATGAAGAATTTGGAATAGGAATGCCAAATGATGCAATGGTAGATGAAGAGTTTGAATATATTGATGGAAAATATCATATAAAAAACATGACCAATGAATTTGACTATTTAAATATACGAAACGGTAAAAAAGTTTCTAATCATAGACTTTCTTGGGGGAACAGCGATGAACGCACGGATGTACACACTGTTCCTTTTAATGATTACTTTATCCCGGGCAATTGGTATAAGTTAGAAGTTAAACAAATGTCCTTATTTGAGCAATTGAAAGGAGTGAACATTCATGAGTGATCAACAATATGAAAATCTTTCTGAAAGCAAACAACAAGAACTGTTAGAAAAGTATGATGCAGAAGCGAATACTAGAAAACTGACTGGAGTTTTAGCAATCATAATATTTGCTGCCCTTGTTCTTTTCTCCATTTTTCAATTATATACGGGGATATTCGGACAATTGACAGCATACTTACAACGAACCATACATTTAGGATTTGCGCTGTCGCTTATCTTTTTGCTATTTCCTGCAGTACGTAAGACAAAAAAAGATAGAATTCCTTGGTACGATTATATTCTGATGGTGTTAGCCATTGTAGTTTGTGGTTATTGGCCGTTAAATTACGATTCACTTGTACAACAATTTGGCTCAATCCCACTAGATCAAATGCTTATTGGAGGATTAGCGATTCTGCTTGTATTAGAAGCGGCACGTCGGGCGGTTGGATTACCAATTACGATAATTGCTCTGCTATTCTTGGGTTATGCATTGTTAGGTCCTTATATACCAGGGATGTTTGCACACTCTGGATTATCATTAGAACAATTAATCCGTTCTATGTTCTTTACAACAGAAGGAATTTTAGGTACCCCATTACAAGTATCGTCCACATATATTTTCTTATTCCTTTTATTTGGGGCGTTTTTAGTACAGACGGGTGTAGGAAATTATTTTAATGATTTAGCTATTTCTATAGCTGGAAAAAGGGTTGGGGGGCCTGCTAAAATTGCTATATTCTCCAGTGCTTTGAATGGAACAATTTCAGGAAGTTCAGTAGCAAATACAGTAACTACTGGTTCTTATACGATCCCTTTAATGAAGCGACTTGGTTATCGTAAGAATTTTGCCGGGGCTGTAGAAGCAGCGGCCTCAACTGGTGGACAGATAATGCCGCCGATAATGGGTGCAGCAGCATTCTTGATGATTGAGTTTGCCGGGGAAAGTTATTGGAATATAGCTAAGGCAGCTATCATACCTGCTATTTTATATTTCGCAGGTATTTGGATAATGACTCACTTGGAGGCAAAACGAACAGGCTTAAAAGGCTTGTCTAGTGAGGAAATTCCTAGTAAAAAAACGGTATTAAAGAAAATACATCTATTACTACCTATCGTTGCTATCGTTTATTTCTTATTTGTTGGAGTTAGTGTTGAAAGAGCAGCAATATACGGTATCTTAGCTACCATCATTGTTAGCTTGTTCCTTAAAGATACACGTATAACAGTTCCAAAGTTTTTTGTAGCCTTAGAACAAGGTGCAAGAACAGCACTTGGCGTTGCTGCAGCAACAGCTTGTGCGGGTATAATCGTTGGTGTGGTCACGAAAACCGGTTTGGGACTTAAACTTGGTAATAGTTTAGTATCTATTGCTGGAACTATTGCAAGTACACCTGAAATACAATTAATGCTTACACTTGTATTTACAATGATAACTTCCATTATTATAGGAATGGGATCACCAACTACGGCGAATTATATTATTACATCAACCATCGCATTACCAGCGATTTTAGCGTTGAATGATAATTTAGATGTAGCTATTCCTGTATTAGCTGCTCATATGTTCGTATTCTACTTCGGTATTGTAGCGGATATTACACCTCCGGTAGCTCTTGCTGCTTTTGCGGCAACAGGGATATCTGGTGGAGAACCTATTCGTACAGGTGGGAATGCTGCTCGATTGGCAATTGCTGCTTTCATCATTCCGTATATGTTCGTATTAAATCCTACATTACTAATGATTGATTCTACTTGGTTAGAGATCTTATTCTCCTTATTTACTGCAATACTCGGTATGATTGCTATTAGTGCAGGTATGATAGGGTACTGGTACCGAAATATTAAGTGGTACGAAAGGGTCTTAGCAATTGCAACAGGTTTATTATTGATTTATCCTGAGGGTATGTCAGATACCATAGGATTTGTGTTATTTGCACTTCAACTACTGATACAATTTGTTACTAGGGATAAAGATAATGATAATCAAAGTGAAGTAAGTATAGCTAACAACTAGATGAATAAAGACCCGCATGAAACCCAAAATGGTTTTCATGCGGGTTTACTTATACATTATGACATTATTAAAATGGATTATTTCTAAATAATTCTTCATAGAAAATCTTTCTGTTATGATGGAAACAGTGATTTTTGATTAAGAAGAGGCGAATACATATGAAAAACCAGCAATATGACTTTACACAGGGTAGTATCGCTAAACAGTTATTTTATTTTTCAGGACCGATATTACTGGCAAATTTATTACAAACTTCTTATCAATTTATAGATAGTTTATGGGTAGGTAATTTATTAGGTTCATCTGCTCTAGGTGCGGTAGCGATATCAGGTAGTATCCTTTTCGTGGTTCTCTCCTTTATTATTGGTATGAATAATGCAGCACTTACCATTCTTTCCCAACAAAAAGGAAAACAAAATGAAAAAGGCTTAAGAAATTACTTAAATGCTTTTGTTGTTTTATTAACCTTGATTTCAATATTTTTAGGGGTAATAGGATACATATTTGCTGAGCAGTTTTTAGGTTTATTAGGAACCCCACAAACGATGATGGAAGATGCCAGTACATATTTAAGAATCAATTTTATGGGTATTTGGTTTCTATTTGGCTATAACTTTATTAGTACAGTACTTCGGTCATTAGGGGATAGTAAAACGCCATTATATTTTATTACCATTGCAGTAGGTTTAAATATTCTATTAGATCCGTTGTTCATTTCTGTATTCAATTGGGGGATAGAAGGAGCTGCATATGCTACTCTACTTTCACAAGCATTCTCTTTTTTATGTGGAATTTCTTATGTTTTATGGAAGAAATTGGCTCCGTTCTCTCTACCTGCGTTACCGGCAAGAGAAGAAATAAAATTAATTCTGCATTTAGGAATACCATCTGGATTACAAATGGCTGTTATTTCAGCAGGTTCTGCAGCAATTATGAGTGTAGTGACAACACATGGAGAGTCTGTGATAGCTGGGTTTGGAGCGGCTCAACGTCTAGACAGTTTACTTATGCTGCCTGCTCATGCATTAAGTACATCCGTTGCAAGTATGGCTGGACAGAATATCGGAATTAAAAATTGGGAACGAATACGTCAAATTGCAATTTATGGAGTAATATATAATTTTGCTATTATGCTGATAATTGGTATTGCAGTAGCCGTATTTGCACAATATGGAGTTCGGTTATTTATCAGAGAATCTGATGCAGTAGATTTTGGAACGGTATATTTACAAATTGTTGCACTTTGTTATCCATTTTTAGGTATTAACTTTATATTAAATGGAATAGTGCGTGCAGCTGGTGCGATGTACCAAGTGCTCATCCTAAATGTTATTTCTTTCTGGATTTTAAGATATCCGTTAACGGCTCTATTTTCCTCGTGGTTTGGGGAAGTTGGAATTGCAATTGGTATGGGCGGGAGTTTTGTATTAAGTAGTTTGTTCGCTATTTTTTATTACCGATATGGTAAATGGCGACAGAAGGAATTGTTCGCGAATTAATTAACAGAGTAGGAGGAAAACATGCTTCTATTAATTGGAATTATATCCGGATTTATTATTGGTTTGTTTTTTTATTTATGCCAATTAATTACAAATAAACCAGTATATACCTTATTAATGAACATTGATTATTTCCCAATAATAGGGAAATGGCAACATCCACCACTATTTGAATTTAGTTATCATATTATTGTATCTATTGTATTGGTTTACACGTTAATCTTCTTCCTTCGTTTATGGGATTTGGAACGTAAACTTTGGGCATATGTAAGTATAAGTGGATTAATCGGTTTATTAATTTATCCTACTACTCTTTTATCCAATCGTACCCCAGAACTTTATGATGGCTATTCTATAATCATCTGGCTAATCGGTCACCTTATTTATGGTTCCTCCATTGGATTACTTCAACAGTATTGGAACAAAACTTGAAGGAGAATGAAGATTGAATAGAAAAACTTCTAAGAAGTGGAAATATACGACAAAACAACTATTCGGAATTAGTCTTCTGCTTATTTTATCATTAATTGTATTATCTTGGATTACGAATTACATTGAAAATCACCGTACGAGAGATGCCCCAGGCCCGATGCAAAAAGATGCGTTACCGGAAATTAGTGAGAATATATGGGAGTATCACTCGATTGTTAGCAGATATGCCAAACAGTATGGAATCGAAGAACACACACCAGTTATACTTGCTATGATGATGCAAGAGTCGGGTGGAAGGGGACTAGACCCGATGCAATCATCTGAGAGTTTATGCGGGGAGAGGAACTGTATAAAAGACCCTGACCTATCCATACAGCAAGGTGTATCATTTTTTGCACTAGCTTTAGATAAAGCCGACGGTGATATTAAATTGGCTGTACAAGCGTATAATTTTGGGCATGGATTTATCGAGTACGTTCAAGATAATGGGGGAGAGTACACACAAGAGGCGGCAATTACTTTCTCACAAAAAATGTATGATCAAGCGGGTAGAAATAATTCCATCTATACGTGTAGACGGGAAGAAGCAAAAGAACTGGAAGCATGTTATGGAGATATTTATTATGTTTCCTCTGTTATGGATTATAGGATTGTAATAGAAAGACAGATTGGAAACTGATATGATGGAATAAATCATATGTTTGAGGAGGAGAAGAAAATGAGAAAAGCAATTCAAACAGAGGAAGCACCAGCTGCCATTGGACCATATTCTCAAGCAATTCAAGCTGGTGATTTTCTTTACATTTCTGGGCAAATTCCAATTAATCCAGATAGTGGAAATGTTGAAGAAGGAATAGAAAATCAAACGAAACAAGTTTTAAATAATCTAAACGCTATTTTAGAGAAAGCAGAAGCGTCATTCGATCATGCAGTTAAATTTACTATTTATCTATCATCAATGGAAGACTTTAAAGTTGTTAATGAGATATACGGAAAATATTTACAGGAACCATATCCTGCCAGAGCGACAGTTGAAGTGAGTCGTTTGCCGAAAGACGTATTAATTGAAATGGACCTTGTTGCATACGTAAAATAGATAATGTAGAGGAGGAATAGTATGGATAATTTTGTGTACCAAAATCCGACCAAACTGATTTTTGGTAAAGGACAGATTGAACAACTTTCTAAAGAGATTGAGCCTTTTGGGAAGCGTGTATTGATTGTTTATGGCGGAGGAAGTATAAAGCGCAATGGTATATATGATAATGTTCTTGCTGAACTTGGAAAAATAGAAGCAGCTGTATTTGAATTACCAGGTGTAGAGCCAAATCCACGTATTTCTACGGTTAAAAAAGGTGTAGAAATTTGTCGCCAAGAATCCATTGACTTTATATTAGCAGTCGGTGGAGGTAGTACCATTGATTGCACGAAAGCAATTGCAGTCGGTGCAGTTACTGAGGCGGATATGTGGGATGTTGTTACGAAAAAAGAAAAAGCACAGGGTGCGTTGCCATTTGGTACGGTACTTACATTAGCTGCAACTGGTTCTGAAATGAATGCTGGATCTGTTATAACGAATTGGGAAACAAATGAAAAACATGGCTGGGGTTCTCCATTTTCATTCCCTAAGTTTTCTATATTAGACCCTGTCCATACATTTTCTGTGCCTCGTGATCAAACGATATACGGTATTGTTGATATGATGTCTCACGTATTAGAGCATTATTTCCATCATACAACGAATACACCAATACAAGATCGTTGGTGCGAAGGAATATTGTTAACAATGATAGATACTGCACCTAAACTATTAGATGATCCAGAAAATTATGAGTATAGATCAACTGCAATGCTAGGCGGTACTTTAGCATTAAATAACATGCTGAATTTAGGATATCATGGTGACTGGGCAACACATAACTTAGAGCATGCAGTTTCAGCTGTTCATGATATTCCACATGGTGGTGGGTTGGCAATCTTATTCCCGCAGTGGATGCGACATGTATTAGATGAAGAAAATGCACCACGCTTTAAACAATTAGCTGTGAGAGTGTTTGATGTAGATGATCAAGGTAAGTCAGATAAAGAAGTTGCACTTGAAGGTATTGATAAGCTTCAAGAATTTTGGACTAGTATCGGAGCTCCAACCAAGTTAAGTGATTATGATATTAATGAAGAGTCTGTCGAAGAAATGGCAGATAAAACGGTGATTGCCAGACCAGAATTTGGTAATTATAAAAAACTAACTCGGCAAGATTCTGTCGATATTTTTACGGCAAGTTTGTAATTTCCCGGGAAATAAATTGTCGTATAAAAGAAGAGCTTGTCGTGTATTATTCATACACGGCAAGCTCTTCTTTAATTTGCTTACGTATTTTAATTAGGCACTCTTCGGGAGTTTTACCAAATACGCGTTTATTATTAACTAATGCATATGGTCTTACGGCACAAAGGCCACAAAAAGATAAGCATTCATTTGTTAGCACAGCTACCTCCGGAAATTCTTCCTCTAAGATAGACTCTATATCAATGGTAGTGATTGCATTTCCGTCACAAATTTCAACGACGACTATTCCCATTGCTATCACTTTCTTTCTATAATAGTTTCTTGTTATTTTTAGCATATTTGATACAACAAATCAATTAATTGACTTAGAAACTAGACAGAAGTGAACTTAGCGATAAAAAAATATGTGTAAATCGAAATGAAATGATTTATGGATCTTACTTAGAAGAATAGGAGTGAGAATGAGACCCACTTGATTCATATTCATATTGATACCAAACATATAACATGATAAGTCCACTGAGAATCAATAATAAACTTGTTATTAAAAATACGGCAGAGAAACCAAACGAGGCGGCAATTGTACCACCCAATGCAGGTCCAATAATATTACCCAAGAAACGTAAACTTGTATTATAACCAAGGACTTCTCCTTGCATAGATAGTGGTGCTTCCTGACGAATATATGCAATTCTCAATGGGACAATGCCTCCAATAGATAAGCCAAGTAGAAAACGTAAAATAACGAGTTGCCATATATTTGTTACAAACATTCCAGGTAAATATACAAACCCTGCAGCAAATAATAAAATAATGAGTATTTTTATATAACCTTGATTATCTCCGATGATTCCCCAGCGCCGAGCCATTAAAAGATTACCTAGCCCAGCAGCTGAAAAAGCAATACCGGCAAAAAATGCAAGATTTACTGGACCGTGAATCTCAGCCACAAATAAAGAAAGAATTGGCTGTATGCTAAAGTGGGCAATCTGAACAAGTGCAGATAATAACATCACTACAAATAGTACGGGTTTTTGTAGAATGTGTTGTAATACTTCTTTTCTGGAATATTTTTTCGTATCATTTTCATCACTGGAGAATTTCATTTTTAATTCTTTAACTCCAAATAAAACGAGCAATCCAGAAATGAAAATAGTAATTGCAACCCATTTAAATGTACTCGTATATCCAAATGCATCTGCTAATGCTCCGCCGAGTAACGGCCCCATGAGAGAACCAGTAATTGTTCCCGTTTGAAGGGTTCCTAGTACTTTTCCTGCAATTTCTTTAGGTGTTTGTGTTGCAATAAAAGCTTGTGACATAGGGATAAATCCTGTTACAATTCCCATAAACAAGCGTAAAAGAAATAATTGCCAAACAGTATTCGCAAATCCCATTAAAAATACAGAAATACCGATTCCAAAAGCAGAGGCGATCATGATTTTTTTCCGTCCGTATCGATCGCCGATTCTTCCCCAAACAGGAGAAAAGACAAATGCTGTAATAAATGTAACAGCAAACGTTAGCCCTGACCAAGTTTGTACGTAGCCTTCAGAAAAATCTCCCATTGACTCAATGTATAAGGAGATAAAAGGAACAACCATAGTCATGCTTCCGCTAATAAAAAAGTTTGCTAACCACATGATGACCAAGTTGCGCTTTACATCTTGATTGTTATGAATGATGTTCGAACCTTCTTTCTTGCCGATTTATTTCGTCAATCTAAATATACAGAAACACGAAATAAAAAGAAAGAAATCTGCTCAAAAAAAAATGCGCTTAATTCCTGTCAGTTAATTCCTTTCGAGGTATAATATAAGATAGCTCATCTAATTCTAATAATTTCGAGACAAGCATAAGATGAATTAGCTTGTAAGAAAGGGGAAAAAAATGAAAACTACATTAAATATGATGAAGTATATCGCTTTAGGATTAATCTTGTTTGGAAGTTTTGCAATGCCAGTATCTGCAGATTCAACTACAATCATTATATATGGAGACAAATTAACGGATAGCCAACGTGCGGAGGTAAGAGAGTTATTAGATATATCAGATCAAGAAATGGTTGAGGAGCATGATGTAACTGGGCAAGATTACGCGGACTACATTAACGGTAACCCACGATCAAATATGTA